>NZ_QYUR01000001.1:5000-69669 GCF_003596405.1 Pseudomonas cavernicola | reverse complement strand
TCCCCTGAGTCCCTAGAGGCCATGTCGCGTCTGCTGGAGATCAAGCTCAAAGAGTTCGTGTCGAGGTCATCGTCGAGTCCGTGCATCCGGGCCGGTGATTACCCGTTTCGAAATCCAGCCAGCTGCCGGGATCAAAGTCAGCCGCATCTCAGGTTTGGCCAAGGACTTGGCGCGCTCGTTGGCGGTGATCAGCGTGCGCGTGGTGGAAGTTATCCCAGGCAAGACCACTGTGGGTATTGAGATACCTAACGAGGACCGCCAGATCGTGCGCTTCTCTGAAGTGTTGTCCTCGCCCGAGTACGACGAGGCCAAGTCGCCGGTAACCCTGGCGCTGGGCATGACATCGGTGGCCGTCCGGTGATTACCGACCTGGCGCGGATGCCACACCTGCTGGTCGCCGGTACCACCGGTTCGGGTAAGTCGGTGGGCGTGAATGCCATGATCCTGTCGATTCTGTTCAAGTCCGGACCAGAAGATGCCCGGCTGATCATGATCGACCCCAAAATGCTTGAGCTATCGATCTACGAAGGTATTCCGCACTTGCTCTGCCCAGTCGTGACCGACATGAAAGAGGCTGCCAACGCCCCTGCGTTGGAGCGTTGCCGAAATGGAGCGGCGCTATAAGCTGATGTCGAAAATGGGGGTGCGAAACCTTGCCGGCTTCAATCGCAAGGTGAAGGATGCAGAAGAGGCGGGAGAGCCGCTGGTCGATCCGCTGTATAAGCGCGAAAGCATCCCACGACGAAGCGCCACTGCTGAAGACCCTGCCAACCATCGTGGTGGTGGTCGACGAATTCGCCGACATGATGATGATCGTCGGCAAGAAGGTTGAGGAGCTGATCGCGCGTATCGCACAGAAGGCGCGGGCTGCGGGTATTCACTTGATCCTTGCCACTCAGCGGCCGTCGGTGGATGTAATCACCGGCTTGATCAAGGCCAACATCCCAACGCGTATGGCGTTCCAGGTCTCCAGCAAGATCGACTCGCGGACCATCCTCGACCAGGGCGGCGCGGAGCAACTGCTCGGCCACG
Source organism: Pseudomonas cavernicola (assembly GCF_003596405.1). Taxonomy (NCBI): domain Bacteria; kingdom Pseudomonadati; phylum Pseudomonadota; class Gammaproteobacteria; order Pseudomonadales; family Pseudomonadaceae; genus Pseudomonas; species Pseudomonas cavernicola. Next base: position 68,637 of record NZ_QYUR01000001.1, on the reverse strand, counting down.
GTGACATGCTTTATCTGCCGCCGGGCACTGGCCTGCCGATCCGCGTTCACGGCGCCTTCGTTTCCGACGAAGAGGTTCATCGTGTAGTCGAAGCCTGGAAACTGCGTGGTGCGCCCGACTACATCGAGGACATTCTCGCCGGCGTGGAAGAGGCTGGCAGCGGCTTCGACGGTGGCAGTGGCGAAGGTGGCGGCGAAGGCAGTGAGGACGATCCGTTGTACGACGAAGCCGTGCGTTTCGTTACCGAGAGCCGCCGCGCTTCGATTTCCGCTGTACAGCGCAAGCTGAAAATTGGCTACAACCGCGCCGCGCGGATGGTCGAAGCCATGGAAATGGCCGGCGTAGTGACGTCTATGAACACCAACGGCTCCGTGAAGTGATTGCGCCGGGCCCGATTCGCGATTAACGCCTACCCATGGATTCAATGAGGATTTACATGCGCCTGATCCGCATGCTGTTGCTGGCAGCTATGGCTTTTGCCGTCATCCCAGCCCAGGCCGACGACGAGGCCGCCGTTCAGCGCCTGACCCAACTGCTCAGCCAGGCGCAGACCATCACTGCGCGTTTCTCCCAGCTGACCCTGGACGGTACTGGCACGCAGTTGCAGGAAACGGCTGGTGAGCTGTCCTTGAAGCGTCCGGGTTTGTTCCGCTGGCATACCGACGCGCCACAAGAGCAGTTACTGGTCTCCAATGGCCAGAAAGTTTGGTTGTACGACCCGGATCTGCAACAAGTGACGATTCAGAAGCTCGACCAGCGTTTGACTCATACGCCGGCTTTGCTGCTTTCCGGGGATGTTTCGCAGATTCGCCAGAACTTCGACATCACCTTCAAAGAAGCTGGCGATGTGGTGGACTTCACCCTCAAGCCGAAAGCCAAGGACACGCTGTTCGATAACCTGCGTCTGTCCTTCCGCAAAGGGGTGATCAACGACATGCAGTTGATCGACAGTGTCGGCCAGCGCACCAACATTCTGTTCCTCGGAGTGAAGATGAACGCGGCGCTGGACGCCGGCCAGTTCACTTTCGATATCCCGGCCGGCGCTGACGTGATTCAAGAGTAAATGCTCAAGTGTAAGAGGTGCTGACCCCAGCCCATGGACCTGTTCCGTAACACCCCCGTCGCTCAACCCTGGCCGCCCGCCTGCGTGCAGCCAGCTTGGACGAGTACGTCGGTCAGGAACACCTGCTGGCCCGTGGCAAGCCGCTACGCGAGGCGCTGGAGCAGGGCGCGCTGCACTCGATGATCTTCTGGGGCCCGCCGGGTGTCGGCAAAACCACCCTGGCGAGGCTGCTGGCGCAGGTTTCCGATGCACATTTCGAAACGCTCTCGGCGGTGTTGTCCGGGGTGAAGGAGATTCGCCAGGCGGTGGAGATTGCCCAGCAGCATGCTGCGCAGTACGGCCGGCGAACGATTCTCTTCGTCGATGAAGTGCATCGTTTCAACAAGTCGCAGCAGGATGCCTTTCTGCCTTACGTGGAAGACGGCACGCTGATCTTCATCGGTGCGACCACCGAGAACCCCTCGTTCGAGCTGAACAACGCGCTGCTTTCCGTGCCCGCGTCTATGTGCTGAAAAGCCTGGATGAGTCGGCGTTACGCAAACTGGTAGCGCGCGCCCTGAATGAGCCGAAAGGCTTGGGCGATCGTCACTTAAGCTTGCCGGAAGACAGTTTCAAGATTCTCCTGGCGGCCGCCGATGGTGATGGTCGGCGGTTGCTGAACTTCCTTGAGAACGCCGCCGATCTGGCCGAAGACGATAGTGAGATCAGTGTCGGGCTGTTGCAAAACCTGCTGGGTGACAGCCGTCGTCGTTTCGATAAGGGCGGCGAAGCGTTCTATGACCAGATTTCTGCACTGCATAAGTCAGTCCGCGGCTCCAGCCCGGACGGCGCGTTGTATTGGTTCGCGCGCATGCTCGACGGTGGCTGCGATCCGCTGTATATCGCCCGCCGTGTGGTGCGTATGGCCAGTGAAGACATTGGCAACGCCGATCCGCGCGCGCTGAGCTTATGCCTGTCCGCCTGGGACGTGCAGGAGCGCCTGGGTAGTCCAGAAGGTGAGTTGGCGGTGGCGCAAGCCATCGTGTATTTGGCTTGCGCACCAAAGAGCAACGCGGTCTACAACGCATTCAACGCCGCGATGCGGGATGCCGCGGAGCATGGCTCGCTGGAAGTGCCGCTGCATCTGCGTAATGCCCCGACCAAATTGATGAAAGAGCTGGGCTATGGCGACGAATACCGCTATGCCCACGATGAGCCGGAAGCCTATGCCGCTGGCGAGGATTACTTCCCGACAGCCTCGAACCGCGCAACTACTACCAGCCGGTGCCGCGCGGCCTAGAGTTGAAAATCCGTGACAAGCTGAATCATCTCGCGGCGCAGGATCGCGCTAGCCCTAGGCAACGGAGAAAACCATGATTCGAGTGGTTCTTGCGGTTGCTGTGGGCGGTACAGCGGGCACCTTATTGCGCTTTGCGACCACCAACTGGATCAGTGCCCATTGGCCGCAGCACTTCAATGTCGGTACGCTGCTGGTCAATATTGTTGGCTGCCTGCTGATTGGCTATCTCTACGGCCTATTCTTGCTTCGCCCGGAGATACCGCTGGAGTTGCGCGCCGGTTTGGTGGTTGGCTTTCTCGGTGGGCTGACGACCTTTTCCTCCTTTACCCTCGACACGCTGCGCTTGCTGGAAAGCGGGCAGTTGCCGCTAGCTCTCGGCTATGTGGCACTCAGCGTGCTCGGCGGCCTGCTCGCCACTTGGGTGGGCTTGTCCCTGACCAAACTCTGATGACTGAGAGACGAACATGCTTGATCCCAAACTGATACGTACCGAACTGCAGGCAATCGCTGAACGCCTGGCTGCCCGCGGTTATCAACTGGATGTGGCGCGTATCGAAGGGCTGGAAGCCCAGCGCAAAACCGTGCAGAGCCGCACCGAGCAACTGCAGGCCGAGCGCAATGCGCGTTCCAAATCCATCGGTCAGGCCAAGGCCCGTGGTGAAGATATCGGCCCGCTGATGGCTGATGTCGATCGCATGGCCAACGAGCTCAGCAGCGGCAAGCACGAGCTGGATGCGATCCAGGCCGAGCTCGACTCCATTCTGCTAGGCATGCCCAACCTGCCGCACGAGTCGGTACCGGTTGGCGACGATGAAGAAGCTAACGTCGAAGTGCGTAGCTGGGGCACGCCGAAGGTTTTCGATTTCGAGATCAAAGACCATGTGCCCTGGGTGAGCTGCACGGTTGGTTGGACTTTGAGCGCGCGGCCAAACTCTCGGGCGCGCGTTTCGCACTGCTGCGCGGCCCCATCGCCCGTATGCACCGTGCGCTGTCGCAGTTCATGATCAATCTGCACACCGGCGAGCATGGTTACGAAGAGGCTTACACGCCTTACCTGGTGCAGGCGCCTGCGCTACAGGGTACGGGTCAGCTGCCAAAGTTCGAAGAAGACCTGTTCAAGATCAGCCGCGACGGCGAAGCCGACCTGTACCTGATCCCGACGGCCGAGGTTTCGCTGACAATATCGTCAGCGACGAGATTCTCGACGTTAAACAGCTGCCGCTGAAATTCGTCGCGCACACCCCGTGCTTCCGCAGTGAGGCGGGTGCTTCTGGCCGCGATACCCGTGGCATGATCCGTCAGCACCAGTTCGACAAGGTCGAGATGGTGCAGATCGTTGAGCCGAGCAAATCCTATGAAGCACTGGAAAGCCTGACCGGTAACGGCCGAGAAAGTCTGCAGCTGCTCGAGCTGCCGTACCGTGTGCTGGCTCTGTGCACCGGTGCAGGCTTCCAGTGCTTCATAGGATTTGCTCGGCTCAACCGATCTGCACCATCTCGACCTTGTCGAACTGGTGCTGACGGATCATGCCACGGGTATCGCGGCCAGAAGCACCCGCCTCACTGCGGAAGCACGGGGTGTGCGCGACGAATTTCAGCGGCAGCTGTTTTAACGTCGAGAATCTCGTCGCTGACGATATGGTCAGCGAAACCTCGGCCGTCGGGATCAGGTACAGGTCGGCTTCGCCGTCGCGGCTGATCTTGAACAGGTCTTCTTCGAACTTTGGCAGCTGACCCGTACCCTGTAGCGCAGGCGCCTGCACCAGGTAAGGCGTGTAAGCCTCTTCGTAACCATGCTCGCCGGTGTGCAGATTGATCATGAACTGCGACAGCGCACGGTGCATACGGGCGATGGGGCCGCGCAGCAGTGCGAAACGCGCGCCCGAGAGTTTGGCCGCGCGCTCAAAGTCCAACCAACCGTGCAGCTCACCCAGGGCCACATGGTCTTTGATCTCGAAATCGAAAACCTTCGGCGTGCCCAGCTACGCACTTCGACGTTAGCTTCTTCATCGTCGCCAACCGGTACCGACTCGTGCGGCAGGTTGGGCATGCCTAGCAGAATGGAGTCGAGCTCGGCCTGGATCGCATCCAGCTCGTGCTTGCCGCTGCTGAGCTCGTTGGCCATGCGATCGACATCAGCCATCAGCGGGCCGATATCTTCACCACGGGCCTTGGCCTGACCGATGGATTTGGAACGCGCATTGCGCTCGGCCTGCAGTTGCTCGGTGCGGCTCTGCACGGTTTTGCGCTGGGCTTCCAGCCCTTCGATACGCGCCACATCCAGTTGATAACCGCGGGCAGCCAGGCGTTCAGCGATTGCCTGCAGTTCGGTACGTATCAGTTTGGGATCAAGCATGTTCGTCTCTCAGTCATCAGAGTTTGGTCAGGGACAAGCCCACCCAAGTGGCGAGCAGGCCGCCGAGCACGCTGAGTGCCACATAGCGAGAGCTAGCGGCAACTGCCCGCTTTCCAGCAAGCGCAGCGTGTCGAGGGTAAAGGAGGAAAAGGTCGTCAGCCCACCGAGAAAGCCAACCACCAAACCGGCGCGCAACTCCAGCGGTATCTCCGGGCGAAGCAAGAATAGGCCGTAGAGATAGCCAATCAGCAGGCAGCCAACAATATTGACCAGCAGCGTACCGACATTGAAGTGCTGCGGCCAATGGGCACTGATCCAGTTGGTGGTCGCAAAGCGCAATAAGGTGCCCGCTGTACCGCCACAGCAACCGCAAGAACCACTCGAATCATGGTTTTCTCCGTTGCCTAGGGCTAGCGCGATCCTGCGCCGCGAGATGATTCAGCTTGTCACGGATTTTCAACTCTAGGCCGCGCGGCACCGGCTGGTAGTAGTTGCGCGGTTCGAGGCTGTCCGGGAAGTAATCCTCGCCAGCGGCATAGGCTTCCGGCTCATCGTGGGCATAGCGGTATTCGTCGCCATAGCCCAGCTCTTTCATCAATTTGGTCGGGGCATTACGCAGATGCAGCGGCACTTCCAGCGAGCCATGCTCCGCGGCATCCCGCATCGCGGCGTTGAATGCGTTGTAGACCGCGTTGCTCTTTGGTGCGCAAGCCAAATACACGATGGCTTGCGCCACCGCCAACTCACCTTCTGGACTACCCAGGCGCTCCTGCACGTCCCAGGCGGACAGGCATAAGCTCAGCGCGCGCGGATCGGCGTTGCCAATGTCTTCACTGGCCATACGCACCACACGGCGGGCGATATACAGCGGATCGCAGCCACCGTCGAGCATGCGCGCGAACCAATACAACGCGCCGTCCGGGCTGGAGCCGCGGACTGACTTATGCAGTGCAGAAATCTGGTCATAGAACGCTTCGCCGCCCTTATCGAAACGACGACGGCTGTCACCCAGCAGGTTTTGCAACAGCCCGACACTGATCTCACTATCGTCTTCGGCCAGATCGGCGGCGTTCTCAAGGAAGTTCAGCAACCGCCGACCATCACCATCGGCGGCCGCCAGGAGAATCTTGAAACTGTCTTCCGGCAAGCTTAAGTGACGATCGCCCAAGCCTTTCGGCTCATTCAGGGCGCGCGCTACCAGTTTGCGTAACGCCGACTCATCCAGGCTTTTCAGCACATAGACGCGGGCACGGGAAAGCAGCGCGTTGTTCAGCTCGAACGAGGGGTTCTCGGTGGTCGCACCGATGAAGATCAGCGTGCCGTCTTCCACGTAAGGCAGAAAGGCATCCTGCTGCGACTTGTTGAAACGATGCACTTCATCGACGAAGAGAATCGTTCGCCGGCCGTACTGCGCAGCATGCTGCTGGGCAATCTCCACCGCCTGGCGAATCTCCTTCACCCCGGACAACACCGCCGAGAGCGTTTCGAAATGTGCATCGGAAACCTGCGCCAGCAGCCTCGCCAGGGTGGTTTTGCCGACACCCGGCGGGCCCCAGAAGATCATCGAGTGCAGCGCGCCCTGCTCCAGCGCCTCGCGTAGCGGCTTGCCACGGGCCAGCAGGTGTTCCTGACCGACGTACTCGTCCAAGCTGGCTGCACGCAGGCGGGCGGCCAGGGGTTGAGCGACGGGGGTGTTACGGAACAGGTCCATGGGCTGGGGTCAGCACCTCTTACACTTGAGCATTTACTCTTGAATCACGTCAGCGCCGGCCGGGATATCGAAAGTGAACTGGCCGGCGTCCAGCGCCGCGTTCATCTTCACTCCGAGGAACAGAATGTTGGTGCGCTGGCCGACACTGTCGATCAACTGCATGTCGTTGATCACCCCTTTGCGGAAGGACAGACGCAGGTTATCGAACAGCGTGTCCTTGGCTTTCGGCTTGAGGGTGAAGTCCACCACATCGCCAGCTTCTTTGAAGGTGATGTCGAAGTTCTGGCGAATCTGCGAAACATCCCCGGAAAGCAGCAAAGCCGGCGTATGAGTCAAACGCTGGTCGAGCTTCTGAATCGTCACTTGTTGCAGATCCGGGTCGTACAACCAAACTTTCTGGCCATTGGAGACCAGTAACTGCTCTTGTGGCGCGTCGGTATGCCAGCGGAACAAACCCGGACGCTTCAAGGACAGCTCACCAGCCGTTTCCTGCAACTGCGTGCCAGTACCGTCCAGGGTCAGCTGGGAGAAACGCGCAGTGATGGTCTGCGCCTGGCTGAGCAGTTGGGTCAGGCGCTGAACGGCGGCCTCGTCGTCGGCCTGGGCTGGGATGACGGCAAAAGCCATAGCTGCCAGCAACAGCATGCGGATCAGGCGCATGTAAATCCTCATTGAATCCATGGGTAGGCGTTAATCGCGAATCGGGCCCGGCGCAATCACTTCACGGGAGCCGTTGGTGTTCATAGACGTCACTACGCCGGCCATTTCCATGGCTTCGACCATCCGCGCGGCGCGGTTGTAGCCAATTTTCAGCTTGCGCTGTACAGCGGAAATCGAAGCGCGGCGGCTCTCGGTAACGAAACGCACGGCTTCGTCGTACAACGGATCGTCCTCACTGCCTTCGCCGCCACCTTCGCCACTGCCACCGTCGAAGCCGCTGCCAGCCTCTTCCACGCCGGCGAGAATGTCCTCGATGTAGTCGGGCGCACCACGCAGTTTCCAGGCTTCGACTACACGATGAACCTCTTCGTCGGAAACGAAGGCGCCGTGAACGCGGATCGGCAGGCCAGTGCCCGGCGGCAGATAAAGCATGTCACCGTGGCCGAGCAGTTGCTCCGCGCCGCCCTGGTCGAGGATGGTCCGCGAGTCGATCTTGCTGGAGACCTGGAACGCCATACGCGTTGGGATGTTGGCCTTGATCAAGCCGGTGATTACATCCACCGACGGCCGCTGAGTGGCAAGGATCAAGTGAATACCCGCAGCCCGCGCCTTCTGTGCGATACGCGCGATCAGCTCCTCAACCTTCTTGCCGACGATCATCATCATGTCGGCGAATTCGTCGACCACCACCACGATGGTTGGCAGGGTCTTCAGCAGTGGCGCTTCGTCGTGGATGCTTTCGCGCTTATACAGCGGATCGACCAGCGGCTCTCCCGCCTCTTCTGCATCCTTCACCTTGCGATTGAAGCCGGCAAGGTTTCGCACCCCCATTTTCGACATCAGCTTATAGCGCCGCTCCATTTCGGCAACGCTCCAACGCAGGGCGTTGGCAGCCTCTTTCATGTCGGTCACGACTGGGCAGAGCAAGTGCGGAATACCTTCGTAGATCGATAGCTCAAGCATTTTGGGGTCGATCATGATCAGCCGGGCATCTTCTGGTCCGGACTTGAACAGAATCGACAGGATCATGGCATTCACGCCCACCGACTTACCCGAACCGGTGGTACCGGCGACCAGCAGGTGTGGCATCCGCGCCAGGTCGGTAATCACCGGACGGCCACCGATGTCATGCCCCAGCGCCAGGGTTACCGGCGACTTGGCCTCGTCGTACTCGGGCGAGGACAACACTTCAGAGAAGCGCACGATCTGGCGGTCCTCGTTAGGTATCTCAATACCCACAGTGGTCTTGCCTGGGATAACTTCCACCACGCGCACGCTGATCACCGCCAACGAGCGCGCCAAGTCCTTGGCCAAACCTGAGATGCGGCTGACTTTGATCCCGGCAGCTGGCTGGATTTCGAAACGGGTAATCACCGGCCCCGGATGCACGGACTCGACGATGACCTCGACACCGAACTCTTTGAGCTTGATCTCCAGCAGACGCGACATGGCCTCTAGGGACTCAGGGGAATATTTCTTCTGCTTCTTCTCGGCCGCATCGAGGATGGAAATCGGTGGCAAGGTGCCCTCGACCGCGCTATCGACGAACAGCGGCGCTTGCTTCTCTTTCTGTACGCGCTTGCTCGGCTCAACGGCTTTAGGTGCAGCAGGCGGAGTAATCACCGGTGCGGGGCGCTTCTCGCGCTCGCTCATGTGCTTGCTCAGGGCTTCTTCACGCTCGATCAGGCGCTCTTTGACCTTCGCCTGCTCACGCCGGTCATGCACCATCGGTGCGGCTACTTCGTTGACGCGATCATCGACTTCGCGCAACTGGGCTACCAATTGCTTGCGCTCGACCCGCGCACTCCACCAATTGTTGGTGGCGTTTTGGATCAGCTCGAACAGGTCTAGGGTGATCTTGCCGGTCAAATCCATGACCTTGAACCAGGACAGGTCGCTAAACACCGTCAGGCCAAACAGGAACAACGCGATAAACAGCAACGTGCTGCCCTGCACATTCAGCGCAGCAACGGCCAACTGCCCCAGGCTTTCACCTAGCGCACCGCCAGCCGAAGCGGGCAAGCTGGAACCGGAATGGAAATGGATATAGGCCAAGGCCGCGCCGGACAACACCAGAAACACCAAACCAATCAGCCGCCAGGAAAACAACCAGCCGCTCCACTGCCAGGGCTGGTGACGGCCGCGGAAGACCTGGAATGTCTTCACCGCCAAAAGCAGTGGAAACAGGTAGGCGAAATAACCGAGGGCCATGAATAAGATATCGGCAAACCACGCACCGGCACGGCCAGCGGCATTCTGAACCTGCACGACATTGCTGGTATGGGTCCAACCCGGATCATTCTGATCATAGGTCAGCAGCGCCATCCAAAGATAAAGGCAAAGCGCACCCAGCGCGATCAGCGCACCTTCCTTGAGCCGGTAGTGCAATTGCTGACGCCAAACTGGTGCTTGAGCGGTAGTGGTGGAGTTCTTCAAAACGCGTCTTTTCCTGCGCCTACGGCGCGCCCAACAATCGATTGACGGCGAAAACTTGGCCTATTGTACGGGTTTGCCTGCCTGATGCCACGTCACGCGACATGCCTATGGCGCGTTTTGCCGGCCTCTCCCGCTTCGGTGTAGCATAGCCAACAGCATCTTCCGTGCGGCTCAATTGGAGCACGCATTCTCTTTTGTGACAAAGGCTTATGAGGTGTTTTTATGAGCGAAGTCAAGCATTCACGCCTGATCATCTTGGGCTCCGGCCCTGCCGGCTATAGCGCTGCTGTATACGCCGCCCGCGCCAACCTCAAGCCCCTGATGATCACCGGCATCCAGCCCGGCGGCCAGCTCACCACCACCATCGAGGTGGACAACTGGCCAGGTGACATCGAAGGCCTGACCGGCCCGGTACTAATGGACCGCATGCAGAAGCATGCCGAGCGCTTCGACACCGAGATCGTTTACGACCACATTCATACCGCCGAGTTGCAGCAGCGCCCCTTCATCCTCAAGGGCGACAGCGGCACCTACAGCTGCGACGCACTGATTATCGCCACCGGCGCCTCTGCCCAGTACCTCGGCCTGCCATCGGAAGAAGCCTTTGCCGGCAAGGGCGTGTCCGCCTGCGCCACCTGTGACGGCTTCTTCTATCGCAACCAAGTGGTCGCAGTGATCGGCGGCGGCAACACAGCCGTGGAAGAGGCCCTGTATCTGGCCAATATCGCCAAGGAAGTGCACTTGGTGCATCGTCGCGACAAGCTGCGCTCGGAGAAAATCCTGCAGGACAAGTTGTTCGAAAAAGCCGCCAACGGCAATATCCGCCTGCACTGGAACCAAACCTTGGACGAAGTGCTGGGCGACGCCTCCGGTGTCACCGGCGTGCGCCTGAAAGACACCAACAACGGCGCGACCGAAGAATTGCCGCTGACCGGCGTGTTTATCGCCATCGGCCACAAACCCAACACCGACCTATTCCAGGGCCAACTGGAGATGCGTAATGGCTACCTGCTGATTCAGGGCGGCAGCGAAGGCAATGCCACCGCTACCAGCATCGAGGGCGTCTTCGCCGCCGGCGATGTCGCCGACCATGTCTACCGCCAGGCCATCACCTCGGCAGGCGCGGGCTGCATGGCCGCACTGGATGTCGAAAAGTTCCTCGATATCGGCAACTGAGCCCTACAGGTGGGCGCCCAGCGCCCACCTTCGCCCTACCCTCTCGGTCATAGCCCATCATGCTGACCTGGCTACAGCGCGACTCCCTGGACTTCCCCTCTCTCGAGAAAGCCTTGCGCGAACCTAACGGCCTGCTCGCGGCCGGCGGCGACCTGAGCGCTGACCGCCTGATCCAGGCTTACCGTCACGGTTGCTTTCCCTGGTATCAGGACGACCAGCCGATTCTCTGGTGGTCACCGGATCCACGCACCGTGCTATTTCCGGGCGAAATTCACATCTCACGCAGCCTGAACAAGACCCTGCGTCAAGCCCGCTACCAGGTAACCTTTGATCGGGATTTCGCTGCCGTAATCCACGCCTGCGCTGCTCCGCGCACTTATTCCGAGGGCACCTGGATCACCTCCAGCATGCAAGCCGCGTATCTGGAATTGCATCGGCGCGGCATTGCCCACTCGGTCGAAGTCTGGCTCAACGGGGAGCTAGTTGGCGGGCTTTATGGGCTGGCGATGGGGCAGCTGTTTTTCGGTGAGTCCATGTTCAGTCGAACCGATAACGCCTCCAAAGTGGGATTTATCACGCTGGTCGAACACCTCAAGGCCTGGGGCTTCGTGCTGGTCGACTGCCAAATGCCCACTCCGCACCTGCAGAGCTTTGGCGCCCGCGCCATTCCTCGCACGGAGTTCGCAGGCTACCTGGCTCGTCACCTGAATCAAGCAAATACGGCGGACTGGCTTGCCTAGGCGAGTTCGGCAGGCTGGCATACACTTACTCTAAGCCTCTCTTGAGGGTTAATCATGACCGAGCTGGCTCGCCTTAAGTTCTACGCCACTCAGCCGCATCCCTGCAGCTATCTGCCCGAGGAACAGGCCACGACGCTGTTTCTTGACCCCAGCCAGCCAATGGATATGGAGGTCTACGCCGAGCTTTCGGAAATGGGTTTTCGCCGCAGCGGTGATCACCTATATCGCCCACATTGCCAGCGCTGCACAGCCTGCGTGCCGGCGCGCATTCCTGCGGCGCAATTCACACCCAACCGCCAGCAACGACGAATCCTCAAACGCAACGAAGAGCTTCAGGTTCACGCCGTACGCCCAACCTTCAGTGAAGAGTATTACGCTCTCTACGCGCGCTATATCGAACAGCGCCACGCCGATGGCGACATGTATCCACCCAATCGCGATCAATTCGCCACCTTTTTGGTGCGTGACCTGCCTTTTTCCCGCTTTTACGAGTTCCGGCTGTCCGGTCGCTTGCTCGCCGTCGCAGTTACCGACGTACTGCCCAATGGTCTTTCCGCGGTTTACACCTTCTACGATCCTGACGAGGAGCGCCGCAGCTTGGGCCGTTATGCCATCCTCTGGCAGATTGGCGAAACCGTTCGCCTAGGCTTAGAAGCTGTCTATCTTGGTTACTGGATCAAGAGCTGCCGGAAGATGAACTACAAGACCCAATACCGCCCCATTGAGCTGTTCGTCAATCAGCGCTGGATAACCCTCTCCTAGGCTCTGTTGATGTTTAATGACGGCCGCGCGGACCCTTCGGGTTGTGCCTGAAAACGTGCCATGCTGTGTTGCAGTCCTTGGCAAGGGAATAACCATTGCCTGCGGCCTGCGCCTTGCCTGGCGCGCTTTCAGGCGACAACGCGGCTCGTCATTAAACTTCGACAGAGCCTAATTACCTTGGCGGGCAGACCTATTTTCGGGCACAATGCACGCCGCTTTTGCCTGGCGCCAGTTGCACCGGGCCATTCATTGGATACCGAGGGCTTTACTGCATGTCGAAAGAAGACAGCTTCGAAATGGAAGGCACTGTCGTCGACACCCTGCCCAACACCATGTTCCGTGTGGAGTTGGAAAATGGGCACGTCGTAACCGCGCACATTTCCGGCAAGATGCGCAAGAACTACATTCGCATCCTGACCGGTGACAAAGTACGTGTTGAATTGACGCCCTACGACTTGAGCAAGGGCCGCATTACTTACCGCGCGCGCTAAGCCAGTCCCAATGAAAACGCCCGGCAATTGCCGGGCGTTTTCATTTCTCGACAGTTGATGACTACGCCATTTCAGCCGTGGTCTCGAAGTCAAAGCTCAGCTCACCATCCTTCACATCGATGTGCACGACACCGCCATGCTCAGCCAATTCGCCGAAGAGAATTTCCTCAGCTAGTGGGCGCTTGATCTTATCCTGAATCAGGCGAGCCATTGGTCGAGCACCCATCTGTGAATCATAGCCACCAGCAGCCAGCCAACCGCGCGCCGCGTCACTAACTTCAAGCGTGACGTGCTTATCCTCCAGTTGCGCCTGCAACTCGGTGAGGAACTTGTCCACCACGCTCTTAATCACTTCGTGACTCAGGCGACCAAACTGGATAATGGTGTCCAGACGGTTACGGAACTCTGGCGAAAAGCTCTTCTTGATCACTTCCATGGCATCCGTGGAGTGATCCTGATGGGTGAAGCCGATAGAAGCCCGCGCCGCGGTTTCCGCGCCAGCATTGGTAGTCATGATCAGGATGACGTTGCGGAAATCCGCCTTGCGTCCGTTGTTGTCGGTCAGAGTGCCGTGATCCATCACTTGCAACAGCAGGTTAAAGACCTCCGGATGCGCCTTCTCGATTTCATCCAAGAGCAGCACGCAATGCGGCATCTTGGTGATGGCTTCGGTCAGCAAGCCGCCTTGATCGAAACCGACATAGCCCGGCGGCGCACCGATCAGCCGCGAAACCGTATGGCGCTCCATGTACTCGGACATGTCGAAACGCACCAACTCGATACCCATCGCCTTGGCCAACTGCCGTGCAGCTTCAGTCTTGCCGACGCCCGTAGGCCCGGCGAAAAGAAAGGAACCCACCGGCTTATCCGGTGACTTCAACCCAGCGCGGGACAACTTGATAGCCGTGGATAGAGAGTCGATCGCAGCATCCTGGCCAAACACCGTCAACTTGAGGTCGCGCTCCAGATTACGCAGCAACTCCTTATCCGAAGTGTTGACATGCTTAGGCGGAATACGCGCGATTTTCGCGACGATGTCCTCAACATGCACCACTTCTATGCGCTTAACACGCTTGTCTAACGGCTGTAGACGCTGGTAAGCGCCAGCCTCATCGATCACGTCGATAGCCTTGTCCGGCATATGACGATCGTTGATATAGCGCGACGCCAGTTCGGCCGCAGCTCGCAGCGATTCATCGCTGTACTCGATACTGTGATGCTGCTCGAAACGCGCCTTGAGACCGCGAAGGATGCCAATGGTGTCTTCCACCGATGGCTCACTCACATCCACTTTCTGGAAGCGCCGCGCCAGCGCGCGATCCTTCTCAAAGATTCCGCGAAACTCTTGGAACGTAGTCGAGCCGATGCAACGGATTTCCCCGGAAGACAACATCGGCTTGAGCAGATTGGACGCATCCATCACGCCCCCAGACGCCGCGCCAGCACCGATGATGGTGTGAATCTCATCGATGAACAGGATCGCATGCGGCCGCTTGCGCAATTCGTTGAGCAAGGCCTTGAAACGCTTCTCGAAGTCGCCACGGTACTTAGTGCCGGCCAATAAAGCGCCGAGATCAAGGGAATACACCACGCTATCCGCGAGCAAATCCGGCACCTGATTATCGACGATACGCTTAGCCAGACCTTCGGCGATGGCCGTCTTGCCAACACCAGCCTCACCCACCAACAGTGGATTATTCTTACGCCGCCGCGCGAGGATCTGCGCAACGCGCTCGACCTCCAACTCACGCCCGACCAGAGGATCAATACGACCCAGGCGCGCCAACTCATTCAGGTTGCTGGCATAGGCATCCAGCGGATTGCCCGAGGAGGAAGACTCACCACCCTCGTCATCCTGCATTTCCTGGTCACTTTCCGAATGATCGGCATGCCCTGGAACCTTGGAGATACCGTGAGCAATGAAGTTGACCACATCGATACGGGCAACACTTTGCTGCTTGAGCAGGAATACGGCCTGACTCTCTTGCTCGCTAAAGATCGCCACCAACACATTGGCACCGGTTACTTCACGCTTACCTGAACTCTGCACATGGAAAACCGCGCGCTGCAGTACACGCTGGAAGCCCAGTGTTGGCTGAGTTTCACGCTCCTCATCATGCTGAGGAATCAACGGCGTGGTGGAGTCGATGAATTCCTGCAGATCATGCCGCAGCTTATCTAGGTTGGCGCCGCAAGCGCGCAGGACACTGGCAGCGGCTTCGTTGTCCAATAGCGCCAACAGGAGGTGCTCAACCGTCATGAACTCATGGCGCTTGGTGCGGGCCTCCTTGAAGGCCAGATTGAGGGTGACTTCGAGCTCTCGATTTAACATAGCTTCACCTCATACCCAAGCAGTCGGAATTAACCGTCCTTCTCGATCTCACAGAGTAGTGGATGCTGGCTTTCTCTCGCGTATTGGTTGACCTGCATAGCCTTGGTCTCGGCGATATCGCGGGTAAACACTCCGCATACTGCGCGCCCCTCTGTGTGGACGGTCAGCATGATCTTGGTCGCCAGCTCCCGATTCAGGTTAAAAAACACCTCGAGCACTTCGACCACGAAATCCATCGGCGTGTAATCATCATTAAACAAAACCACCTTATACATAGGTGGCGCCTGCAGCGCCGGCTTGGCTTCCTGCACAGCCAAACCCGTAGAGTCATCCTCATGTGATGCAGGATGATCCTGATTGAATGTTAGTCGAATCTGGCTACTTACACGCATGCTGGAATAAAAGGTTCGTAGTTGAATGACTGGGATGCTAGACAGATTTTGACCGACTTCTCAGGCGGTCACAGCATTGCCTTGACTATCAGCAAAACGGTGTTACAAACAGAAGATACCCCTTCGGGGTAAAAGGGGTTCCGCGCCCTCGCCAAAACTGGTTGATTCGCGCGCGGAGTCGAAGTGGATGATACCCCAGTGATGGGGTTCTTTGCAGAGGGATATCAGCATGCTTAGCGGTAAGGTCAAGTGGTTCAACAACGCCAAGGGCTATGGGTTTATCCTGGCTGACGGCCGAGATGAGGACCTGTTCGCCCACTACTCGGCTATCCAGATGGACGGCTATAAGACGCTTAAAGCTGGCCAACCGGTAAGCTTCGATATTATTCAGGGCCCCAAGGGGCTACACGCCGTCAATATCAGTTCAATCTCGCTATCGACTGAAACGCCCAGCACTGTCAGCCAGTCGCAAGGCGCCACGACTGAAGCCTGACTTCAGGTAAAGTTCAAAAGCATAAAAAAGCCGGTCAAATGACCGGCTTCTTTTGTTACCGCCAATCAGCTCACATGTGAGTGATCATGGCATCGCCGAACTGCGAGCAAGACTGCAGCTTGGCGCCTTCCATCAAGCGCTCGAAGTCGTAGGTCACGGTCTTGGCCGAGATCGCGCCATTGACGCCCTTGATGATCAGGTCGGCAGCTTCGAGCCAGCCCATGTGGCGCAGCATCATTTCCGCGGAAAGGATCAGCGAACCCGGGTTCACCTGGTCTTTGCCGGCGTATTTCGGTGCGGTACCGTGGGTGGCTTCGAACATCGCGATGTTGTCGGACAAGTTGGCACCCGGAGCGATGCCGATACCGCCAACTTCGGCCGCCAGGGCGTCGGAGAGGTAGTCACCGTTGAGGTTCAGGGTCGCGATCACATCGTATTCAGCCGGGCGCAGAAGGATCTGCTGCAGCATGGCATCGGCGATGGCATCCTTGACGACGATGTTCTTGCCGGTGTTCGGGTTCTTGAACTGCATCCAAGGACCGCCATCCAGCAGTTCCGCGCCAAATTCGTTCTTGGCGATTTCGTAGCCCCAATCCTTGAAGGCACCTTCGGTGAACTTCATGATGTTGCCTTTGTGCACAATGGTCAGCGAGTCGCGATTGTTGTCGACCACGTACTGCAGCGCCTTGCGCACCAGACGCTGGGTGCCCTGCTTGGAGACCGGCTTGATGCCGATACCGCAATCGGTATCGAAGCGGATTTTCTTGACGCCCATTTCCTCTTTGAGGAACTTGATGACCTTTTCCGCTTCCGGCGAACCGGCTTTCCACTCGATGCCGGCGTAAATATCTTCAGAGTTTTCGCGGAAGATGGTCATGTCGACGTCTTGCGGCTTCTTGACCGGGCTGGGCACACCGGTGAACCAACGCACCGGACGTAGGCAGACGTACAGGTCGAGCTCTTGACGTAGCGCTACGTTCAGCGAACGGATGCCACCGCCAACAGGCGTGGTCAGCGGGCCCTTGATGGACACCACGTAATCGCGCACGGCCTCCAGAGTTTCCTTCGGCAACCAGGTGTCTTGATCGTAAACCTGGGTAGCCTTCTCACCGGCGTAGACTTCCATCCAGGAGATCTTGCGCTTGCCGCCGTAAGCCTTGCTCACAGCAGCATCTACCACTTTGATCATGACTGGGCTGATATCAACGCCAATGCCGTCACCCTCGATGTAAGGGATGATCGGATTGTTCGGTACGTTCAGGGACATATCGGCATTAACGGTGATTTTGTCACCGGTTGCTGGCACCTGGATCTTTTGGTATCCCATGCTGGACTCCGTTGCTCTCGTGGTCTGACATCCCGCCGCGCGGATGGCGCGCCGGATCGATCTTTATGGGTCTCGGAAAGGCGGATCATTCTTGTAGTTTTTCTACAGAAAGTCACGCACTTTTCCATCATTTGGCGGAGTGAATACCCGCCGTAGGCCGCGTCAAGCCAGCCCCCAGCGCAGCTTTGTAGTCAAACTACAAAAGCGCTACACACCCCCTTCGAGTAAGGCGCAATTTATCCTAGCAGCTCAGTTTCGGATTGCCTTTTTCTCGCCGTTTGCCAGCGCTCTCGCTAACATTGCGCGCCAATTTTTAAGGAGCTTCGCATGCGCTTCACTCCCCACGTCACTGTCGCCACAGTAGTCGAAGATCAAGGACGCTTTCTGCTGGTCGAGGAAATGGCTAACGGCCGCGCCGTATTTAATCAGCCTGCCGGCCACTTGGAAGCCGACGAAAGTCTGATGCAAGCTGCTTTGCGTGAAACCCTCGAAGAAACCGGCTGGGACATAGAGCTAACCGCGGTGACTGGCATCTACCTGTACACCGCCCCGAGCAATGGCGTGACCTACCAGCGCATTTGCTTTGCCGGGCGGCCACTGCAGCAGCGTCCCGAGCATCCTCTGGATGACGGCATCATCGGCCCACGGTGGTTGACTCGCGCTGAACTGGCCACCCAGCCGGAACGCTGGCGCAGCGAGCTGGTGTTGCGCTGCATTGACGATTATCTGGCTGGCGAGCGCTTCCCGCTCACCCTGCTGCGCGGCTCGGCTTAAATCGCCGTTTGGCAACCTCGCCTGATAGAATTGCGTTTTTTCGAAGTCACTCGTCTAAATCCCTATGCGTGATTCAACTCAAAAGCGTGTGATCGTCGGCATGTCCGGCGGCGTCGACTCTTCCGTTTCCGCTCTTCTGCTCCTGGAGCAGGGTTATCAGGTGGAAGGCCTGTTCATGAAGAACTGGGAAGAGGACGACGGCACCGAATACTGCACCGCCATGGACGACATGGCCGACGCTCAGGCCGTCTGCGACAAGATTGGTATCAAGCTGCACACCGCCAACTTCGCCGCCGAATACTGGGACAACGTATTCGAGCACTTCCTCGCCGAATACAAGGCCGGACGCACGCCGAACCCGGACATCCTGTGTAACCGTGAGATCAAGTTCAAAGCCTTCCTCGATTACGCCCTGATGCTCGGCGCCGACCTGATCGCCACTGGTCACTATGTGCGTCACCGCGATATCGACGGCCGCACCGAGCTTCTCAAAGGGCTCGATCCGAACAAGGACCAAAGTTACTTCCTGCACGCGGTCGGTGGCGAGCAGCTCGCCAAGACCCTGTTCCCGGTCGGCGAATTGGAGAAGCCCGCCGTTCGAGCCATCGCAGAGAGGCACGACCTGGCCACCGCAAAGAAGAAGGACTCCACCGGCATCTGTTTTATCGGTGAGCGCCGCTTCAGCGACTTCCTCAAGCAATATCTACCGGCCCAGCCCGGCAACATCGAGACTACCGAAGGCGAAGTCATCGGTCGCCACCACGGTTTGATGTACCACACCATTGGCCAGCGCCAGGGCCTCGGTATCGGCGGCCTCAAGGACGCCGGCGAAGAGCCCTGGTATGTACTGATCAAGGATCTCGAACGCAATGTGCTGGTCGTCGGTCAAGGCAATGAGCATCCGTGGCTGTTCTCCAGCGCTCTGCTGTGCTCGGAAATCTATTGGGTCAACCCCGTCGACCTGAGCAGCCCGCGGCAACTGACGGCCAAAGTGCGCTACCGCCAGAGCGATCAGGCCTGCACCCTGGAAAGAACCGCGAACGGCTATCGCACCGTATTTGCCATGCCCCAGCGCGCGGTTACGCCCGGCCAGTCCGTGGTGTTCTACGACGGCGAAGTCTGCCTCGGTGGCGGCGTGATCGAAACAGCCGAGCCCTGGAGCAGCAAGGAAAAACGCGTATGACGCCGACACAGGAACAACTGATCGCCCTCGGGGGCGTGTTCGAAGCCGCCTTCCTGGTGGACCAGATCGCTCGCACTGGCCAGATCAGTGAGGCCTCGCTCGCCTGCATGCTGGGCAGCCTGATGGTGCGCGACCCAAAGAACACCCTGGATGTCTATGGTGGCGACGATCTCAACCTACGCAATGGCTACCGCGCACTAATCAGCGCTTTGGAACGTGACCCCGCCAGCCTGCAGCGCGGGCCACTTCGTTACGCCCTGGCCCTGCTCGGCCTCGAGCGACAATTAGCCAAGCGCGATGACCTGCTACAGATTATCGGCAGCCGTCTCGATCAGATCCAACAACAGGTGCAGCATTTCGGCCTGGTGCACGAGAACGTCATTGCCGCTAGCGGCAGCCTCTACCAAGACACATTAAGCACCTTCCGTCAGCGCATTCAGGTACATGGCGACATGCGCAACCTGCAGCAACCGAGCAACGCCTCGAAAATTCGCGCGTTGCTGCTCGCCGGCATCCGCTCCGCACGCCTGTGGCGCCAACTCGGCGGCCATCGCTGGCAGTTGGTATTCAGCCGGCGCAAGCTGCTCAAAGACCTCTATCCACTGCTACGCGGCTAAGGCATGACCACCCCAATCGCCAGCCGCGCGGTCAAGCTCGTACAGGGCGCTGCGCTACTGGCGCTGTCGGCGCTGTTATTTTCGTTGATGGGTGTCGGCATCCGTGAAGTTTCCAGCAGCGTCAACAACGAGTCCGTGGTGTTCTTCCGCAACCTGATTGGCGTGCTGCTCTTCCTGCCGCTGATCCTGTTTCGCGGAATTCGCCCGCTGAAAACCCAATGCCTGAAGTCGCACCTGTGGCGCACCACCTACGGCCTCGCGGCGATGTATTGCTTCTTCTACGCCATCGCCCATCTACCGCTGGCGGACGCCATGCTCTTCACCTACTCGGCCCCGGTATTCACCCCGTTGATCGCCTGGTGGTGGCTGAAAGAACCACTAACCAAACGCATGCTACTGACCACCAGCGTCGGTTTGATCGGCGTCCTGCTGGTGGCAAAACCCTCCGCAGCACTGCTCGACAGCCAGGTACTGATAGGTGTTGCCGCGAGCATCTTGGCCGCGTTCGCCTTTGTCTCGATCCGCGAGATGAGCGACACCGAACCCGCCTTTCGCATCGTGTTCTATTTTTCGCTGTTCAGCGCCCTGATCTCCGCGCTACCGCTGACCTGGTCCTGGCAGCCCCTGCAGCCCCATGACCTGGGGTTGCTTCTGATCATCGGCCTACTCGCCACCACCAGCCAGATCATCATGTCGAAAGCCTACAGCCTGGCGCCACCAGGCCTGATAGGACCCTTTGCCTACCTGGCCATCGTCTTCGCCGGAATCATCGCCTGGCTACGCTGGGGCGAAGCGCCGGATCTGACCTCATTGCTCGGTGCGAGCCTGATATTTACCGCTAGCCTGCTAGCGATCCCTCGGCGGCGCGCCTGACGCTGATCGGCCAGCACGAGTCCGAGCGTTTTTTCATGTATAATTCGCGCCCCTTTTCGTCGCCCGACTGTCCGAGAACGCCCCATGCAGCTCTCCTCGCTCACCGCGGTATCCCCTGTTGATGGCCGCTACGCCAGCAAAACCAGCGCTCTGCGCCCAATCTTCAGCGAATATGGCCTAATCCGTTTTCGCGTCATGGTCGAAGTCCGCTGGCTGCAACGCCTGGCCGCGCATGCCGGCATCCCGGAAGTCGCGCCCTTCTCCGCCGAAGCCAACGCCCTGCTCAACACGCTGGCCGAAGACTTCCAGTTGGAGCACGCCGAGCGCGTCAAGGAAATCGAGCGCACCACCAACCACGACGTTAAAGCCGTGGAATACCTGCTCAAGGAACAAGCGGCGAAGCTGCCGGAACTGGCCAACGTCAGCGAATTCATTCACTTCGCCTGCACCAGCGAGGACATCAACAACCTGTCCCACGCCCTGATGCTGCGTGAAGGCCGCGACAGCGTACTGCTGCCACTGATGCGCCAACTGGCGGACGCCATCCGCGACCTCGCCGTGCGCTTCGCCGATGTACCCATGCTCTCCCGCACCCACGGCCAGCCAGCCTCGCCGACCACCCTCGGCAAAGAACTGGCCAACGTGGTTTATCGTCTGGAGCGACAAATCGCCCAGGTCGCCAGCGTACCGCTGCTGGGCAAGATCAATGGCGCCGTCGGCAACTACAACGCGCACCTGTCGGCCTACCCGGACGTCGACTGGGAAGCCAACGCCCGTGAATTCATCGAACAAGAGCTGGGCCTGGGCTTCAACCCCTACACCACGCAGATCGAGCCGCACGACTATATCGCCGAACTGTTCGATGCAGTTGCCCGCTTCAATACCATCCTGATCGACTTCGACCGCGATATCTGGGGCTACATCTCCCTCGGCTATTTCAAGCAACGCACCATCGCCGGCGAAATCGGCTCGTCGACCATGCCGCACAAGGTCAACCCGATCGACTTCGAGAACTCCGAAGGCAACCTGGGTATCGCCAACGCACTGCTTCAGCACCTGGCCAGCAAGCTGCCAATCTCCCGCTGGCAGCGCGACCTGACTGACTCCACTGTGCTGCGCAACCTCGGCGTCGGTTTCGCCCATAGCGTCATCGCTTACGAAGCCAGCCTCAAAGGAATCAGCAAGTTGGAGCTCAATGCTCAACGCATTGCTGAAGACTTGGATGCCTGCTGGGAAGTGCTGGCCGAGCCGATCCAGACCGTAATGCGCCGCTACGGCGTGGAGAACGCCTACGAGAAGCTCAAAGAGCTGACCCGCGGCAAAGGCATCAGCGCCGAAGCCCTGCAAAGCTTTATCGACGGTCTGGCCATTCCAGGTGAAGCCAAAGTGCAACTCAGAGCGTTGACTCCAGCCGGCTACGCGGGCAATGCCGCGGCTCAGGCCAAGCGTATCTGACCGCTACCGCCCTTGTGCACGCCCGGCTGTGCCGGGCGTTTTTATTTAAGGGCTTAGATCTATTTCAAGGGCTTAGACATGAATCCTGATATTCCTCTGCAACTTCTAGGCGGCATCACGGCGCGCGAGTTCCTGCGCGACTACTGGCAGAAGAAGCCGCTGCTGATTCGCCAAGCACTGCCGGACTTTGAAAGCCCGATTTCCGCAGACGAACTGGCCGGCCTGTCCCTGGAAGAGGAAGTCGAAGCGCGCCTGGTCATCGAACACGGCGAGCGCCCCTGGGAGTTGCGTCGCGGCCCCTTCGGTGAAGACGACTTCAAAAACCTCCCCGAGCGCGACTGGACCTTGCTGGTGCAAGCGGTCGACCAGTTTGTGCCGGACGTTGCCGAACTGCTGCAGCATTTTCGCTTTCTGCCGAGCTGGCGCATCGACGATGTGATGATCAGTTTTGCCACGCCTGGCGGCGGTGTCGGCCCGCATTTCGACAACTACGATGTATTTCTTCTTCAGGGCCAAGGACAACGGCGCTGGAAAATCGGCCAGATGTGCGATGCCGACAGTCCGCTGCTGGCGCACGCCGATCTGCGCATCCTGGCTAACTTTGAACAGACCGACGAATGGGTGTTGGAGCCCGGCGACATGCTCTATCTGCCGCCACGTTTGGCTCACTACGGCATTGCCGAGGACGACTGCATGACTTATTCCGTGGGCTTCCGCGCACCCAGCGCCGCCGAAGTACTGACCCATTTCACCGACTTCCTCGGCCAGTTCTTGCCCGATGAAGAACGCTACAGCGACGCTGGTACCGCGCCAGCTAGCGACCCACACCAGATTCAACGTGACTCGCTGGATCGCCTGAAGGCCCTGCTCGCCGAACACATGGGCGATGAGCGCCTGCTGATGACCTGGTTTGGCCAGTTCATGACCGAACCGCGCTACCCCGAGCTGGTCGCTGGCACTGAGCTGAGCGAAGAAGAACTGCTCGGTAGCCTGGAAGATGGCGCCGTCCTAGTGCGCAACCCCAGCGCTCGCCTAGCCTGGTCCGAGGTGGGCGAGGACCTGGTGCTGTTCGCCAGCGGCCAGAGCCGCCTCTTATCGGCCAGCCTGCGCGAACTGCTCAAGCTGATCTGCGCCGCCGAAGCGCTGCATATCGACAACCTCGGCCAATGGCTGGCCGACGACGAGGGGCGTAATCTGTTGCTGGAATTAGTCAAACAGGGAAGCCTGGAGTTTGCCGATGAGTAGCCAAATCCACGTGCGTATTGCCGACTGGCAGAAGGACAAAGCCGATTTACGCCGTATTCGTGAAACGGTGTTTATCGCTGAACAAGCCGTACCACCGGAACTCGAATGGGATGCCGAAGACGCCAGCGCCGTGCACTTTCTGGCACTGGATGGCGACTATGCAATAGGCGCGGCCCGCTTGCTACCGGACGGCCACATCGGCCGAGTTTCAGTCCTGAAAGACTGGCGCGGCTTGAAGGTTGGCGATGCGTTGATGAATGCAGTGATTGCCGAAGCCGAGCGCTGCGGCTTGAAACAGCAAATGCTCAGCGCCCAAGTACATGCCTCACCCTTCTATGAACGCCTAGGCTTTACCATTGTCAGCGGCGAATTTCTCGACGCCGGCATTCCCCATGTGGACATGGTGCGCCACAGCAGCCAGGAGCCTGTCTGACTTTGGCGCCCGTAGCGAGAAAGTCTGGGATTGAGATGTTTGTTTCACTCAGGTGAGGCGAATAGTCATTCTATTTAACGAGCTTGAGTGGGAAAAACAGCCAATATCCAGGCTTTCGCAGTAGGGTAGCCCTAAGCCAGACAGGCTCCTAGAGGTCACGATGAACGACGAAAACGCCCCGTCACTTGAAAACGACGCCGAACCAGTAGAGCTGCCGGCCATCGAATTCCAGTCACCGGGGCGTTTTACTGTGCATAACCCGCAAACAGCGCTGCCTGAAGCCGAACGCAGGGAGCCTGCCCCCTTCATCCTTGGCAGCCACCAGCCAATGGAGCGTTTTAGCCAGCCGGCAGATGCCCGCGCCCATGCCCTGGCGCTATTACAGCAGGCCCAGCGCAGGCTGTGCCTCTACAGTGCTGATCTCGAACCCTGGCTCTATCACCACAGCAGCGTTCAGGAAGCCTGCACACACTTCCTCCTGGCTCATCCGAAAAACCGTCTGCGCATCCTTTTGCGCGACCCTACTCGCGCAGTGAAAGAAGGCCACCGCTTGCTGCAACTTGCGCGTCGGTTACCCAGCAACCTGCAGATCCGCAAGCTACACCCGAGCTACCCAAGCGAAGAGATCGCCTTCCTGCTGGCTGACGGCAACGGCCTGCTACTGCGCCCGGAACTCGACCAATACGCTGGCTACGCTCTCTACCATGACCCTGCTCGCGTCCGCTTGCGCCAAACGCAGTTCGACCAAGCCTGGGACACCAGCATCACCGACCCCGATCTGCGGAGCTTTCTGTTATGACCCCACGCACCCTACTCGCCGCCCTGCTGCTTGTCTTCAGCCTGCCGCTGCTGGCCGCGACCGAGGTCATTGCGCTGAACTACCGCACCGCCGAAGAGGTTTTGTCCGTAGTGCAGTCGGTACTCGGCAATGAGGGCCGGGTCAGCACCTATGGCAACCAATTAGTTGTCAACGCGCCAGCGACGAAGATCCAGGAGGTGCGTGACCTGCTCGAGCAATTGGACACCCAGCCCAGACGGCTGCTTATCAGCGTCGATACCAGCGAGTCGAACTACCAGAATGACCGCGGATACTCCGTAAATGGCTCAGCCAGCGCCGGCGGTGTGGACATCCAGGCCGGCGAAGGCGAAATCAACGGCCGCGACCAGGTGCGCATCATTCGCCGCAGCACCGCGAGCCGTGGCGGCGGCACCCAGCAGGTACAGACCACCGAGGGCTATCCGGCGCTGATTCAGGTCGGCCAAAGCGTACCGCTGACCACCACCACTACCGACCCTTACGGGGGCGTCTACAACAACACCGAATACCGCGATGTCACCCGTGGCTTTTACGTCACCGCCAGCCTTACCGGTGATCTGGTGCATGTCAGCATCAGCAACAACAATGACCGCCTCAGCCAAACCCAGCCTGGCGCGATCAACGTGCAAAGCACCGATACCCGGGTCACCGGCCGCCTCGGCGAATGGATAACCATTGGCGGCGTCAACGAGGACTCACAGGCTGATCAACGCGAGTTTCTACAACATCGCTCGACCCAGGGTCGCGAAGACATGACGCTACGGCTGAAGGTCGAGACGATGGATTAGTGATGCCCTGCGCCTGACTGCACAGTCACCCTTTGGCAATTATGTAGTAGTGAAAAAAAACCACTACAAAACGTTTGACGAAGCTGTTTGCGGAGGGCATTATTGCCCTGCTCCCGCTAATCAGGGGCCCTGGCATGGGCCTCCGGACCGAGCTCTACTTACCGTAGATCCGATCCGTGTTTTACCGCTCACAAGGCAGTTCGACGAGATTGCGACTGGAACGAAGTTGTCCTGAGGGACGGGGAAGCGTTTTAGCGTATCAGCCAGATAGACAGATTCAGCCTACTGAGTCGCCCAACGGCATCCACGAGCCGGTAAGCGTCAAGTGACTTCGGTCATCCACAGCAGCTGTCGTCATCGAACTGTTCGTCTCTTCATCCCCCTCCTTGGTTTCAATCTCGTCTCCGTCGACATTTCGGCGCCTGCGGTTATACCGCCCGCGACAAAACTTTTCTGCAGTTAGGTTTTGGACGGGAAGTTTCGTGCTCAAGCAATCATCAACTTTGAAGGATTGACCATGTCAGCTTATCAAAACGACATCAAAGCAGTTGCCGCCCTGAAAGAAGTCGCAGGCAGCAGCTGGAGCGCTATCAACCCTGAGTCTGTCGCCCGTATGCGCGCTCAGAACCGCTTCAAAACCGGTCTGGATATCGCCAAGTACACTGCAGCCATCATGCGCAAAGACATGGCTGAGTACGATGCCGACACGTCTGTGTACACCCAGTCCCTGGGCTGCTGGCATGGTTTCATCGGTCAGCAGAAGATGATCTCCATCAAGAAGCACCTGAAGACCACCGACAAGCGCTACCTCTACCTGTCCGGCTGGATGGTTGCCGCGCTGCGTTCCGACTTCGGCCCGCTGCCCGACCAGTCCATGCACGAGAAAACAGCCGTTTCCGGCCTGATCGAAGAGCTGTACACCTTCCTGCGTCAAGCAGACGCTCGCGAGCTGGACCTGCTGTTCACCGATCTGGACGCAGCCCGCGCTGCTGGCGACGCCGCCAAAGCCGCTGAGATCCAGGCCAAAGTCGACAACTACGAAACTCACGTAGTACCGATCATCGCCGACATCGACGCTGGCTTCGGTAACCCGGAAGCCACCTATCTGCTGGCCAAGAAAATGATCGAAGCCGGTGCTTGCTGCATCCAGATCGAAAACCAGGTTTCCGACGAGAAGCAGTGCGGCCACCAAGACGGCAAAGTAACCGTTCCGCACGAAGACTTCCTGGCCAAGATCAACGCTGTTCGCTACGCGTTCCTGGAACTGGGTGTTGACGACGGCGTAATCGTTGCTCGTACCGATTCCCTGGGCGCCGGTCTGACCAAGCAAATCGCTGTGACCAAGCAACCGGGCGACCTGGGCGACCAGTACAACTCCTTCCTGGATTGCGAAGAAGTTTCCGCTGCCGACCTGGGCAACGGCGACGTGGTGATCAACCGTGGCGGCAAGCTGCTGCGTCCGAAGCGTCTGCCTTCCAACCTGTTCCAGTTCCGCGCTGGCACTGGCGAAGACCGCTGCGTACTGGACTGCATCACCTCGCTGCAGAACGGTGCCGACCTGCTGTGGATCGAAACCGAGAAGCCGCACGTTGGCCAGATCGCCGCCATGGTTAACCGCATCCGCGAAGTCATTCCGAACGCCAAGCTGGTTTACAACAACAGCCCGTCCTTCAACTGGACCCTGAACTTCCGTCAGCAAGTGTTCGATGCGTTCGCAGCCGAAGGCAAAGACGTTTCCGCCTACGACCGCGCCAAGCTGATGAGCGTCGACTACGACGAAACCGAACTGGCTCAAGTGGCTGACGAGAAGATCCGTACCTTCCAGCGTGATGGTTCCCGCGAAGCGGGCATCTTCCACCACCTGATCACTCTGCCGACCTACCACACCGCCGCGCTGTCCACCGACAACCTGGCCAAAGGGTATTTCGCAGACCAGGGCATGCTGGCCTACGTGAAAGGCGTTCAACGTCAAGAACTGCGTCAGGGCATCGCTTGCGTGAAGCACCAGAACATGGCTGGTTCCGACCTGGGCGACAACCACAAAGAGTACTTCGCCGGCGAAGCTGCCCTGAAGGCCAGCGGTAAAGACAACACCATGAACCAATTCCACTAATTCTTCTTAGAGTTGGCTTGGATTGATTCATTAGGCTTCGGCTTAAGGTGTTAGAAAAAGGCGAGCTTCGGCTCGCCTTTTTTGTGCCTGATGACTCATGACCACGACTTAGAGGCTTGTTTGTGGAGGCCTGCCAGGACGACTGATTCACCATGAGCGGCCACGCTAATCGGCTTGACTCAGAAATAGTTACCAGCCTGATCAGAAACCCTGCCTTCGCGCGGCTTTTTGTTTTTGTGCAAAACCGCACAACCACTGTCATTACTTCGTCGTTTTACCTCGTTAGTGTCAAGGCTCCGTCAACTTGCCCTGAGGAGCCCAATCTTGAACCCTGACAACAAAGACACCGCGCTGTTTGGTAGCGGTGATGAGCTACCCAGCAACCACTCCAGCAACCCACATATCAACGAGCTGATCGCAGACCTCGGCCGTCGCCAGGTGCTCGCAGGCGGCGCAGCGCTCGGCGCTCTAGCTTTCCTCGGAGTCAGCCTTCCCGGCACCACGCAGGCTGCCGAACAATCCAGCAAAGCTTTAGGTTTTCCCTTCAAGCCGCGCACGCGCCTGCCCTTTACCCCCGTGGCCATTAGCCGCGCCGACAGCATCACGGTGCCCGCGGGTTACAGGGCCACCCCTTTTATCCCCTGGGGCACGCCAATTACCGGCCGCTACCCAGCGTTTCTCGATGACGCCAGTAACAGCGCCCAAGACCAGGCGGAACAAATCGGCATGCACCACGACGGCATGCACTTCTTCCCGATAGACGCTCAGCGCGGCAGCGGTCACAAGAGCGACCACGGTCTGTTGGTCCTCAACCACGAATACATCGACGCGCCGCTGCTGCACCCCAATGGCCCAACCAGCGTGAACGGCAAGCGGGTCAGCGCCGAGGAAGTTCGCAAGGAAATCAACGCCCATGGCGTTTCGGTCGTAGAAATTCGGCGCAATGTACGCGGCGACTGGGAAGTCCTGCCCAGCGCGCGCAACCGCCGCATTACCGCCGCCACGCCGATGCAGATCCGCGGCCCTGCTGGCGGCCATGCCCTGCTGCGCACCCGCTACAGCCCCGAAGGCAAAGCCACCCGCGGCACCCAGAACAACTGTTCGAATGGCTTCACGCCATGGGGCACCTACCTGACCTGCGAGGAGAACTGGGCCGGCTACTTCGCCACCCGCGATGCCGAACTACCCCGCGAGCTGAAGCGCTATGGCCTGCGCAGTACCAGCCGCTTCGGCTGGGATACCTTGCCAGGTGATGAGTTCGAGCGCTTCGATGCGACCCGCAAGGCCGCCGATGCCAGTGGCGATTATCGCAATGAGCCCAATCACTTCGGCTGGATCGTCGAGATAGACCCCTTCGACCCGGACTCCGTGCCCGTCAAACGCACCGCCCTTGGCCGTTTCGCCCACGAAGGCCTGATCTTCGCACCGGTAAAACCCGGTAAACGCGTGGTCTGCTATTCCGGCGACGACTCGCAGAACGAATACATCTACAAGTACGTCAGCCGCGACAAATACCGCCCCGGCCGCAGCGATGGCCGCCTGCTGGATGAGGGCACGCTCTATGTGGCGCGCTTCAACGCCGATAGCAGCGGCGAATGGCTGCCGTTGGATATCGCCGATGCCTCCTTCCAGGCCGCCTGCGCCAGCGCCGGCGTGAGTTTCGCCGACCAGGGAGAAGTCTTGATCAACACCCGTCTGGCCGCCGATATCGTCGGCGCTACCAAGATGGACCGCCCGGAATGGGGTGCCGTGCATCCGGATACCGGCGAGGTCTACTTCACCCTGACCAACAACAGCTCGCGCACCACCCCCGACGCCGCCAACCCGCGCCCCGCCAACGCCTACGGCCATATCATCCGCTGGAACGAACAAGGCCGCGGCCACGCCGGCACCCGCTTCACCTGGAGCCTGTTCCTCCTCGCTGGCCCGGAAACGAACAGCCGCGCTCCGAACGGCGCGCCGCTGGATGCCTCGAACATCCTCGCCAGCCCGGACGGACTCTGGTTTGACGACGAAGGCCGGTTGTGGATTCAGACCGATATGAGCGGCAGCCAGTTGAGCACCGGACCGTTCGGCAACAACCAGATGCTGGTGGCCGACCCAAAAACCGGGGAGATGAAACGCTTTCTGGTCGGCCCGCAGGGCGCCGAGGTGACCGGCATCGCCGCCACTCCGGACTTTCGCACGCTGTTCATCAACATCCAGCACCCAGGTGAAGGCTCGACCGCCAGCAACTTGCTCGGCACCTGGCCGGACGGCCCAGGCAAACGACCACGTTCTGCGACGGTAATCATCACCCGCGAGGACAATCGCCGCCTGCTCTAACAGACTGGCCGAAATGCCAAATACGCGTGACCGGCCAGCCCTGGCCGGTCACTTTTTCCTGTGACAGATTCGCCGCCAGTTACACTTCGACCATCTCAACAGAGCCCGCAATGCCCGCCACCAACCGGTTGAGTCGCGTCGTCGCAACCATCTACAAGCTCCCCAAGATCCTGCACAGTCCAGCACTGTCCTTGGTGTTCGGCTCGCAAGTGAAATTCGCCGGCACCGCCAAGATACGTGTACATGAACTGACTCAGACTCGCGCAGTCATGAGCATCACCAACCAGCGCAAGGTACAAAACCACATCAAAGGCGTGCACGCGGCGGCTATGGCATTACTGAGTGTAGGAGCGAATTTATTCGCGATGGGGCAGCACCGAGTCGCTCTTGTTCGCGGATAAATCCGCTCCTACAGAGGTCGACTACCAAAAGCGCGCCAGCGGTGCCCTGCAGGCCATTGCCAGTCTTAGTTCGGAGCAAATCCAGGCTATCCGCACCCAGGACAAAGGCGAAGTGACGGTAGCCGTCAGCGTTACCGACGAAACTGGTATCCAACCTATCCAGTGTGAAATGGTCTGGGCCTGGGTGAGCAAGAAACGCTAAGTCGCACCTCTCACTCACACGGAAGGCAGCAACTATGCAGCCCAGCCATTCCTTTGAATGCGACAGAAGGAAACGTCACACCATCCCCCGGATGGCTGGCCACACGGTAGTTTTACCGCAACATTGATTAGGGGTAGAGGCTCAGCACCGAGCCGGAACATCTATTTGCAACGCGGATACAAGTCGGTAACTCGAGATTTGCAGCAAGACCGGAAGCCTATAAATAATAATGAATATCATCCTCATGAAATCTCCTCCTCATAAGCCCATAGCTCGTGAATGTACGACTAAGGCCGTAGACCGCCGCAGAAGCCCGCCATCTCTGGGCTATAGCCGAGCAAAAAGACCATAACCTGGCCGCTAAGTTAATTTTTTTTAAGGAAAAATTTACTTACTAAGGCAGACACGCATAAAATTAGAGGGATAGATTGCAGGCTAAGCATTAGCTACCGGCAACTTCCACTTTTTAAATGAAATCGCCGTTCCTTGTCTAAGGAGTACCGGCATGCCTGCTGAAGCTGTCGTCACTATGTCCCACAACTGGGGCTTCGCTATTTTCCTGTTGGGTGTCGTAGGCCTGTGCGCCTTCATGCTCGGCGTATCCAGCCTGCTTGGTAGCAAGGCTTGGGGGCGCAGCAAAAACGAGCCCTTCGAATCCGGGATGCTCCCTACTGGCAGTGCTCGTCTGCGCTTGTCGGCAAAATTCTATCTGGTCGCGATGCTCTTCGTGATCTTCGATGTTGAAGCCCTCTTTCTCTTCGCCTGGTCGGTGTCCGTTCGCGAAAGCGGTTGGGCCGGCTTTATCGAAGCTGCAATTTTTATAGCAATTCTGTTGGCAGGTCTTGTCTACCTTTGGCGGATCGGGGCGCTCGATTGGGCTCCCGAAGGTCGCCGCAAGCGGCAGGCGAAGCTAAAACAATGAGGCTTTGGCGATGCAATACAAACTCACCAGGATCGACCCGGATGCGCCTAATGAGCAGTATCCGATCGGCGAGCGGGAGACAGTTCCCGATCCGCTAGAAGGCCAGGTCCACCGCAACATCTATATGGGCAAACTGCAGGACGTGCTGAATTCGACGGTCAACTGGGGGCGTAAAAACTCTCTATGGCCGTACAACTTCGGCCTGTCCTGCTGCTACGTGGAGATGACCACCGCCTTCACCGCCCCCCATGACATCGCCCGCTTTGGTGCCGAAGTGATTCGTGCATCACCACGTCAGGCTGACTTCATGGTGATCGCCGGTACCTGCTTCATCAAAATGGCGCCGATCATCCAGCGTCTCTATGAGCAGATGCTCGAACCCAAGTGGGTGATTTCCATGGGTTCGTGCGCCAACTCAGGCGGCATGTACGACATTTACTCGGTAGTCCAGGGGGTCGATAAATTCCTCCCAGTGGACGTCTATGTACCTGGCTGCCCTCCACGCCCCGAAGCCTTTCTGCAAGCCTTGATGCTGTTGCAGGAATCGATTGGCCAGGAGCGCCGCCCACTTTCCTGGGTCGTCGGTGATCAAGGCGTTTATCGCGCCGACATGCCGTCGCAAAAGGATGCGCGCCGCGAACAGCGTATTCAGGTTACCAACCTGCGCAGCCCCGACGAAGTGTGATCTAGCCCTTTCCAAAAGAAAGCCAGATTCACTCTTTACGTTGACTGAAAGCGACCGAGACCATGACTGCAGACACCGCTCTGTACATCCCGCCTTATAAGGCCGACGACCAAGACGTCGTCGTTGAATTGAATTCCCGCTTTGGCGCTGAGACCTTCACCGTCCAGGCGACCCGTACCGGCATGCCGGTACTTTGGGTTACCCGTGAACGGCTCATCGAAGTCCTGACCTTCCTGCGTCAGCTACCCAAGCCTTACGTCATGCTTTACGACCTGCACGGAGTCGATGAGCGCCTGCGCACCCAGCGTCGCGGCCTGCCCGGCGCCGACTTCAGTGTGTTCTACCACCTGCTGTCGATCGAGCGTAATAGTGACGTAATGATCAAGGTGGCCTTATCCGAGGGCGACCTGAACCTGCCAACCGCCACCCGCATCTGGCCCAACGCCAACTGGTACGAGCGCGAAGTCTGGGACATGTACGGCATCACCTTTGCCGGCCACCCGCATCTGACCCGAATCATGATGCCGCCGACCTGGGAAGGTCACCCGCTGCGCAAGGACTACCCGGCGCGCGCCACCGAATTCGATCCGTTCAGCCTCTCGCTCGCCAAACAAAACCTGGAAGAAGAAGCCGCACGCTTCAAGCCGGAAGACTGGGGCATGAAGCGCTACGGTGAGCACGAGGACTACATGTTCCTCAACCTCGGGCCGAACCACCCTTCGGCTCACGGTGCCTTTCGCATCATCCTGCAACTGGACGGTGAAGAGATCGTCGATTGCGTACCGGAAGTCGGCTACCACCACCGTGGTGCCGAGAAGATGGCCGAGCGTCAGTCCTGGCACAGCTTCATTCCTTACACCGACCGGATCGACTACCTCGGCGGGGTGATGAACAACCTGCCCTACGTGCTGGCGGTGGAAAAGCTGGCCGGGATCAAGGTGCCGGACCGGGTGGACTTTATCCGCGTGATGCTCGCCGAGTTCTTCCGCATCACCAGCCACCTGCTGTTCCTCGGTACGTATATCCAGGACGTCGGCGCCATGACGCCGGTGTTCTTCACCTTCACCGACCGCCAGCGCGCCTACACGGTGATCGAAGCCATCACCGGCTTCCGCTTGCACCCGGCCTGGTATCGCATCGGCGGGGTCGCCGCCGACCTGCCGCGCGGCTGGGACAAGCTGGTCAAGGACTTCGTCGACTGGCTGCCCAAGCGCCTCGACGAGTATGAGAAGGCCGCCCTGAAGAACAGCATTCTCAAAGGCCGCACCGTAGGCGTCGCCCAGTACAACACCAAGGAAGCGCTGGAGTGGGGTGTGACCGGCGCCGGCCTGCGCTCCACCGGCCTGGACTTCGACCTGCGTAAGGCTCGCCCCTACTCCGGCTACGAGAACTTCGAGTTCGAGATACCGCTGGCCCACAATGGCGACGCCTATGACCGCTGCATCGTCCGCGTGGAAGAGATGCGTCAGAGCATCCGCATCATCGACCAGTGCCTGCGCAACATGCCGGAAGGTCCGTACAAGGCCGACCACCCGCTGACCACGCCGCCACCGAAAGAGCGCACGCTGCAGCACATCGAAACCCTGATCACCCACTTCCTGCAAGTCTCGTGGGGCCCGGTGATGCCGGCCAACGAAAGCTTCCAGATGATCGAGGCGACCAAGGGCATCAACAGTTATTACCTGACGAGCGACGGCGGCACCATGAGCTACCGCACCCGGATTCGCACGCCAAGCTTCCCACACCTGCAACAGATCCCTTCGGTGATCCGCGGCAGCATGGTGGCGGACTTGATCGCGTACCTGGGCAGTATCGACTTCGTTATGGCCGACGTGGACCGCTGATATGCCCCAGACCATGAACAGCACGCTGATTCAAACCGACCGTTTTATCCTCAGTGATGCCGAGCGCTCGGCCATCGAGCACGAGCTGCACCACTACGAAGACTCGCGCGCGGCGTCCATCGAAGCGCTGAAAATCGTGCAGAACGCCCGTGGCTGGGTACCGGATGGCGCCCTTGCCGCCATCGGCGAAATCATCGGTATCCCGGCCAGCGACGTCGAAGGTGTTGCGACCTTCTATAGTCAGATCTTCCGTCAGCCCGTCGGCCGCCACATCATTCGCGTCTGCGACAGCATGGTCTGCTACATCGGTGGCCATGAGTCCGTAGTCAGCAGCATCCAGCAGCAACTCGGTATCGGCCTCGGCCAGACCACCGAAGATGGCCGCTTCACCCTGCTGCCAGTCTGCTGCCTGGGCAACTGCGACAAGGCGCCGGCACTGATGATCGACGACCACACCTTCGGCGACGTACAGCCGGACGACGTGGCCCAACTGCTGGAGGCCTACGCATGACATCCACCTCAGCCAAGCGCCTGACCTCCTTCGGCCCCGCCAACCTGATCGCCCGCACGGCAGAAACCCATCCGCTGACCTGGCGCCTGCGTGACGACGGCGAGCCGGTCTGGCTCGACGAGTATCAGGCCAAATATGGCTACGCCGCTGCACGTAAAGCCTTCGCCCAGATGTCCCAGGACGACATCGTCCAGACCGTCAAAGACTCTGGCCTCAAAGGTCGTGGCGGCGCCGGCTTCCCCACTGGTGTGAAGTGGGGGCTGATGCCCAAGGACGAATCGCTGAACATCCGCTACCTGCTGTGCAACGCGGATGAGATGGAACCGAACACCTGGAAAGACCGCATGCTGATGGAGCAGCTGCCGCACCTGCTGATTGAAGGAATGCTGATCAGTGCTCGCGCGCTGAAAGCCTATCGCGGCTACATCTTTCTGCGTGGTGAGTACGTCGACGCGGCGACCAACCTCAATCGCGCCGTCGAGGAAGCCAAGGCCGCCGGCCTGCTAGGCAAGAACATTCTCGGGAGCGGTTTCGATTTCGAGCTATTCGTCCACACCGGCGCCGGGCGTTATATTTGTGGCGAAGAAACCGCACTGATCAACTCCCTCGAAGGCCGCCGCGCCAACCCGCGCTCCAAGCCGCCCTTCCCGGCCGCCGTTGGCGTATGGGGCAAGCCGACCTGCGTGAACAACGTCGAGACCCTGTGCAACGTGCCGGCGATCGTCGGCAACGGCGTCGACTGGTACAAGTCCCTGGCTCGCCCAGGCAGTGAAGACATGGGCACCAAGCTGATGGGCTTCTCCGGCAAGGTGACGAACCCTGGCCTGTGGGAACTGCCGTTTGGCGTGCCGGCTCGCGAACTGTTCGAGGACTACGCCGGTGGCATGCGCGATGGTTTCAAGCTGAAAGCCTGGCAGCCAGGCGGCGCCGGTACCGGCTTCCTGTTGCCGGAACATTTGGACGCACCGATGTATGCCGCGGGGATTGCCAAAGTCGGCACCCGTATGGGCACCGGCCTGGCCATGGCGGTGGACGAAAGCGTCAACATGGTTTCGTTGCTGCGCAACATGGAGGAGTTCTTCTCCCGCGAATCCTGTGGTTTCTGCACCCCTTGCCGCGACGGTTTGCCGTGGAGCGTCAAGGTGCTGCGAGCGCTGGAGAGCGGCCAAGGGCAACCCGGCGACATCGAAACCCTCGAGCAACTGGTCAACTTCCTCGGCCCAGGCAAGACCTTCTGTGCGCACGCGCCGGGTGCCGTGGAGCCGCTGGGCAGCGCCATCAAATACTTCCGTCCGGAGTTCGAAGCGGGTATCGCCCGTCAGAGCAGTCCGGCCGTGCGGGCCGAAGTGGTCAGCGCGTAAAGAACCCCCCCTCCCTCCGGGAGAGGGCTGGGGTGAGGGAAGTTGGCCGATTGCGCGCCATTACCCCTCACCCCCGCCCCCTCTCCCAAGGGGAGAGGGGAGAAAAAGCATTCCATTAGCCAAGTCCACCTTCGGGCGGATTAAAGAAGAAACCTGAACCATGGCCACTATCCACGTAGACGGCAAAGCGCTCGAAGTCGACGGTGCGGACAACCTGTTACAGGCTTGTCTCTCGCTCGGCCTCGACATCCCCTACTTCTGCTGGCATCCGGCGCTCGGTAGCGTCGGCGCCTGTCGCCAGTGCGCGGTGAAGCAGTACAGCGACGAGAACGATAAACGCGGCCGTCTGGTCATGTCCTGCATGACTCCGGCCACCGATAACAGCTGGATTTCCATCGACGACGAGGAAGCCAAGCAGTTTCGCGCCAGCGTCGTCGAATGGCTGATGACCAACCACCCACACGACTGCCCGGTGTGCGAGGAAGGCGGTCACTGCCACCTGCAAGATATGACGGTAATGACCGGCCACAACGAGCGCCGTTATCGCTTCAGCAAACGCACCCACCAGAACCAGGAGCTCGGCCCGTTCATCGGCCACGAGATGAACCGCTGCATCGCCTGCTACCGTTGCGTACGTTTCTACAAGGACTACGCCGGCGGTACCGACCTCGGTGTATTTGGCGCCCACGATAACGTCTACTTCGGCCGCGTCGAAGACGGCACCCTGGAAAGCGAATTCTCCGGCAACCTCACCGAGGTTTGCCCGACCGGTGTGTTCACCGACAAAACCCACTCCGAGCGCTACAACCGCAAGTGGGACATGCAGTTCGCCCCGAGCATCTGCCATGGCTGCTCGAGCGGCTGCAACATCAGCCCCGGTGAGCGCTACGGCGAGATCCGCCGTATCGAGAACCGCTACAACGGCTCGGTGAACCACTACTTCCTCTGCGACCGTGGTCGTTTTGGTTATGGCTACGTCAACCGCGAAGACCGCCCACGCCAGCCGCAACTGGTTGGCAGTAACGTCCAACTGAGCCTGGATGGCGCCCTGGACAAGGCCGCCGAACTGCTGCGCGGGCGCAACATCGTCGGTATTGGCTCGCCGCGCGCCAGCCTGGAAAGCAACTTCGCCCTGCGCGAACTGGTCGGCGCCGAGCACTTTTACTCCGGCATTAGCGCCAATGAGCTGGAAAACCTGCGCCTAGTGCTGCAAGTACTGCAAAACAGCCCGCTGCCGATTCCGACGATGCGCGAAATCGAAGAGCACGATGCGGTATTCGTGCTCGGTGAAGACTTGACCCAGACCGCCGCGCGTATGGCCCTGGCCTTGCGCCAGTCGGTCAAAGGCAAAGCCGAGGACATGGCCGACGCCATGAAGATTCAGCCCTGGCTCAATGCTGCGGTGCAGAACATTGGCCAGCACGCGCTGAACCCACTGTTCATAGCCAGCCTGGACGCTACCCGCCTCGACGACGTGGCCGAAGAGTGCGTGCATTCCGCGCCGGACGATCTGGCCCGCATCGGTTTCGCCGTAGCTCACGCGCTGGATGCCAGCGCGCCGGCCGTGGCTAACCTCGATCCTGAAGCGGCCGAACTGGCTCAACGTATTGCTGCGACCCTGCTCGCGGCCAAGCGTCCGCTGATCATCGCCGGCACCTCGCTGGGCAATAAAGGTTTGATCGAGGCGGCGGCGAACATCGCTAAAGCGCTCAAGCTGCGTGAGAAGAATGGCTCGCTGAGCCTGGTGGTGTCCGAAGCCAACAGCCTCGGCCTGGCCATGCTGGGTGGAGAGTCGGCTGACGTTGCGCTGCAAGCGCTGATCGCCGGCAAGGCCGATGCCGTGGTGGTTCTGGAAAATGACCTCTACACCCGCGCCGATGCTGCTGTGGTCGATGCTGCCTTGCAGGCCGCCAAAGTCGTGATCGTGGCTGACCATCAGCAAACCGCCACCACTGCCCGCGCCCATCTGGTTCTGCCAGCCGCTAGTTTCGCCGAAGGCGACGGCACCCTGGTCAGCCAGGAAGGCCGCGCTCAGCGTTTCTTCCAGGTCTACGATCCGGCCTACTACAACGACAATGTCATGGTTCACGAAGGCTGGCGCTGGCTGCACGCCCTGCGCAGCACCTTGCTGGATCAGCCGGTGGACTGGACGTTGCTTGACCACGTGACGGAAGCCACCGCGGCAAGCACAGCGCTCCTGG
The DNA here is from genome assembly GCF_003596405.1 of Pseudomonas cavernicola. Lineage (NCBI taxonomy): Bacteria > Pseudomonadati > Pseudomonadota > Gammaproteobacteria > Pseudomonadales > Pseudomonadaceae > Pseudomonas > Pseudomonas cavernicola. The sequence continues at coordinate 30,670 of NZ_QYUR01000001.1, read as the reverse complement.
CCGGTATCCGCAATGCGGCCCCTAGTGCTTCGTTCCGCATCAAGGGCATGAAACTCGCGCGTGAGCCACTGCGCTATAGCGGTCGTACCGCCATGCGGGCCGACATCAACGTGCATGAGCCGCGTGCCTCGCAGGACAAAGACACCGCGTTCGCCTTCTCCATGGAAGGCTATTCGGGTTCCGCCGAGCCGCGTCAGCAGATTCCTTTTGCCTGGTCGCCGGGCTGGAACTCGCCGCAAGCCTGGAACAAATTCCAGGCCGAAGTCGGTGGTCATCTGCGCGCCGGTGATCCGGGCGCACGCCTGATCGAGCCGAAAGGCGACGGCCTATCCTGGTTTGCCAGCGCTCCGCAGCCTTTCAATCCAGCTCCGGGTACCTGGCAAGTGGTGCCGTTCTATCACCTGTTCGGCAGCGAAGAGAACTCTTCCCGCGCCGCGCCGGTACAAGAGCGCATTCCGCAGCCGTATGTCGCCCTGGCTAAATCCGAGGCGGATCGTCTGGGTGTGAATGACGGTGCCATGCTCAGCCTGAACGTGGCCGGGCAGGCGCTGCGCTTGCCGCTACGCATTAGCGAAGAGCTGTGCGCCGGCCTGGTGGCCTTGCCGGTTGGCCTGGCTGGAATTCCACCGGCACTCGCCGGCAAATCCGCCGACTCCCTGCAGGAGGCCGCGCAATGATGAATTGGCTGACTCCTGAAGTGTTTGACGTGATCCTGGCCGTGATCCGGGCCATCGTGATTTTGCTCGCGGTGGTGATCTGTGGCGCGCTGTTGAGCTGGGTCGAACGCCGTTTGCTGGCACTCTGGCAGGATCGCTACGGCCCGAACCGGGTCGGGCCGTTCGGCATGTTTCAGATCGCCGCCGACATGGTCAAGATGTTCTTCAAGGAAGACTGGACACCACCGTTCGCCGACAAGGTGATCTTCACCCTGGCGCCGGTGGTGGCCATGAGCGCCTTGTTGATCTCCTTTTCGATCATCCCGATCACCCCGACCTGGGGCGTCGCGGATCTGAACATCGGCTTGTTGTTCTTCTTCGCCATGGCCGGCCTGTCGGTGTACGCCGTGCTGTTCGCCGGCTGGTCGAGCAACAACAAGTTCGCCCTGCTCGGCGCCCTACGCGCCTCGGCTCAGACTCTGTCGTACGAGGTCTTTATGGGCCTGGCGCTGATGGGCATCGTGGCGCAGGCTGGCTCGTTCAATATGCGCGACATCGTCGACTACCAGGCGCAGAACCTGTGGTTCATCATTCCGCAGTTCTTCGGCTTCTGTACCTTCTTTATCGCTGGCGTCGCGGTGACTCACCGTCACCCGTTCGACCAACCGGAAGCAGAGCAAGAACTGGCCGACGGCTATCACATCGAATATGCCGGGATGAAATGGGGCATGTTCTTCGTTGGCGAGTACATCGGCATCGTGCTGATCTCGGCGCTGCTGGTGACCCTGTTCTTCGGTGGCTGGCATGGCCCGTTCGGTCTCCTGCCATCGATTCCGTTCTTCTGGTTCGCACTCAAAACCGGCTTTTTCATCATGCTGTTCATCCTGTTGCGCGCCTCTATTCCGCGCCCACGGTATGACCAGGTGATGGCCTTCAGCTGGAAGTTCTGCCTACCACTGACCTTGATCAACCTGCTGGTGACCGCGGCGCTGGTGTTGTCCAACAGCCCGTCCGGCGTGGCTCAGTGAGGAGACGAAGATGATCAAAGAAATCCTTCACATAGTGCATGGCACCTATACCCAGGTTCGCAGCCTGGTAATGATCTTCTCCCATGCGTTTCGCAAGCGTGACACCCTGCAATACCCGGAAGAGCCGGTGTATCTGCCGCCGCGCTATCGTGGCCGTATCGTCCTGACCCGCGACCCCGACGGTGAAGAGCGCTGCGTAGCCTGCAACCTCTGCGCCGTCGCCTGCCCGGTTGGCTGCATCTCGTTGCAGAAAGCCGAAACCGAGGATGGCCGCTGGTATCCCGAGTTCTTCCGGATCAACTTCTCACGCTGTATTTTCTGTGGCCTGTGCGAGGAAGCCTGTCCGACCACTGCAATTCAGCTCACTCCAGATTTCGAGATGGCTGAGTTCAATCGTCAGGAGCTGGTGTACGAGAAGGAAGATCTGCTGATCTCCGGCCCAGGCAAGAATCCGGATTACAACTTCTATCGCGTTGCCGGTATGGCCATCGCCGGTAAGCCGAAAGGCGCCGCGCAGAATGAAGCCGAGCCCATCAACGTGAAAAGCTTGCTGCCTTAAGGACGAACGATGGAATTCGCTTTCTACTTCGCTTCAGGCGTCGCCGTGGTGTCCACCTTGCGGGTGATCACCAATACCAATCCGGTACACGCCCTGCTCTACCTGATCATCTCGCTGATGGCGGTATCGATGACCTTCTTCGCCCTCGGCGCGCCATTCGCCGGTGCGTTGGAGATCATCGTCTACGCTGGCGCAATCATGGTGTTGTTCGTCTTCGTGGTGATGATGCTCAACCTCGGCCCAGTCGCGGCCGAACAGGAACGCGCCTGGCTCAAGCCCGGTATCTGGGGCGGCCCCGCGCTGCTCTCGGCGCTGCTGCTGGCTGAACTGCTGTATGTGCTGTTCGGTAACCCGAGTGCTGGCGCGATCGGCCAGACTACCGTGGACGCCAGGGTTGTCGGTATCAGCCTGTTCGGCCCCTATCTGCTGGTCGTCGAACTCGCGTCCATGCTGCTGCTGGCCGCAATAGTGGCGGCTTTCCACCTCGGCCGTCACGAGGCGAAGGAACAATGATGAACTCAATTCCCCTGGAGCATGGCCTGGCTGTCGCGGGCGTGCTGTTCTGCCTTGGTCTGGTTGGCCTGATGGTGCGCCGCAACATCCTCTTCGTGCTGATGAGCCTGGAGATCATGATGAACGCCACCGGCCTGGCCTTTATCGTCGCCGGCAGCCGCTGGGCACAGCCTGACGGTCAGGTCATGTTCATTCTGGTACTGAGCTTGGCTGCCGCCGAAGCCAGTATCGGTCTGGCGGTCCTGATGCAGCTGTACCGCCGCTTCCACACCCTCGATATCGACGCTGCCAGCGAGATGCGCGGATGAACCTTCTATTTCTAACCTGCCTATTCCCCCTGCTCGGCTTCCTGCTGCTCTCGTTCTCGCGTGGCAGATGGTCGGAAAACCTCTCGGCGCTGATCGGCGTGGGTTCGGTCGGACTCTCCGCGCTGACCACGGTCTGGATCATCTGGCAATTCAACGTCGCCCCGCCTGAAGGTGGCGTGTACACCCAACTGCTCTGGCAGTGGATGTCGGTGGATGGCTTCGCACCGAACTTCACCCTCTACCTGGACGGCCTTTCGCTGACCATGCTCGGCGTGGTCACTGGCGTTGGCTTCCTGATCCACCTGTTCGCCTCCTGGTATATGCGCGGGGAAGAGGGCTACTCGCGCTTCTTCGCCTACATGAACCTGTTCATCGCCAGCATGCTGTTCCTGGTGCTCGGCGATAACCTGCTGTTCCTCTACTTCGGTTGGGAAGGCGTGGGTCTGTGCAGCTACCTGCTGATCGGCTTCTACTACAAGCACGTGCCCAACGGTAACGCAGCGCTCAAGGCTTTCATCGTCACCCGGATCGGCGACGTGTTCATGGCCATCGGCTTGTTCATTCTGTTCGTCCAGCTCGGTACTCTGAATATTCAGGAGCTGCTGATCCTGGCACCACAGAAGTTCGTTGCCGGCGATACCTGGATGGTCCTGGCGACGCTGATGCTGCTTGGTGGCGCAGTCGGTAAATCCGCTCAGCTACCGTTGCAGACCTGGCTGGCCGATGCGATGGCCGGCCCGACGCCGGTCTCCGCCTTGATCCACGCGGCGACCATGGTTACCGCCGGCGTCTACCTGATTGCCCGGACCCACGGTCTGTTCGCCCTGGCACCGAGCATTCTCGAACTGGTCGGCATAGTCGGCGGCATCACCCTGGTGCTCGCCGGGTTTGCCGCACTGGTACAGACCGACATCAAACGTATCCTCGCCTACTCGACCATGAGCCAGATCGGCTACATGTTCCTGGCTTTGGGTGTCGGTGCCTGGGACGCGGCGATCTTCCACCTGATGACTCACGCCTTCTTCAAAGCGCTGCTGTTCCTCGGCTCCGGTGCGGTGATCGTCGCCTGCCACCACGAGCAGAACATCTTCAAGATGGGCGGGTTGTGGAAGAAACTGCCGCTGGCCTATGCGAGCTTTATCGTCGGTGGCGCCGCACTGGCGGCTCTACCGCTGCTGACCGCGGGCTTCTACTCGAAGGATGAAATCCTCTGGGAGGCGTTCGCCAGTGGCCATGAGCCGCTGCTGTATGCCGGTCTGGCCGGGGCCTTCATGACCTCGCTGTACACCTTCCGGCTGATCTTCATCACCTTCCACGGTGAAGTGAAGACCGAAGCGCACGCAGGCCAAGGGATCAGCCATTGGTTACCGCTGACTTTGCTGATCGTACTCTCGACTTTCGTCGGCGCGCTGATCACCCCGCCACTCGCCGGCGTACTGCCGCAGAGCGTCGGGCATGCCGGTGGCGAAGCCAAACACAGCCTGGAAATCGCCTCGGGCGCCATCGCGCTGGCCGGTATTCTGCTGGCTGCGCTGCTGTTCCTCGGCAAGCGCCGTTTCGCCAGCGCACTAGCCGCCAGTGCACCGGGACGCTTTCTCTCGGCCTGGTGGTTCGCCGCCTGGGGCTTCGATTGGCTATACGACAAGCTGTTCGTCAAACCCTATATGTGGCTGACCCAGTTATTCGCCCATGACCCTATCGACCACAGCATTGGCTTGATTCCGCGCCTGACGCGGGGTGGGCACAAGCTCATGAGTCGTACCGAAACCGGCAATCTGCGCTGGTATGCGGCCTCCATCGCTGGCGGTGCAGTACTGGTGCTGGGCGCCGTACTGCTGGTCACTGTCTGAAATGAATTTGCGCATTTGCGAAAGGAATTGAGCCCGTCATGATTCTGCCTTGGCTAATCCTGATCCCCTTTATCGGCGGCCTGTTGTGCTGGCAAGCGGAGCGCTTCGGCACCACCGCACCACGCTGGATCGCCATGTTGACCATGGTTCTATTGCTGGGACTCGGCCTCTGGCTCTGGTTCACCGGCGACTACAACCTGGCCCCCGCCCCTGGCGCCGACCCGACCTGGGCCCTTGAGTTCAAGCTCCAGTGGATCGAGCGTTTCGGCATCAACGTGCACCTGGCGCTGGATGGCCTGTCGCTGCTGATGATCCTGCTCACCGGCCTGCTCGGTGTGCTCTCGGTCATGTGTTCCTGGAAGGAAATCCAGCGCCACGTTGGCTTCTTCCACCTCAACCTGATGTGGATTCTCGGCGGCGTGGTCGGCGTGTTCCTCGCGCTCGATCTGTTCCTGTTCTTCTTCTTCTGGGAAATGATGCTGGTGCCGATGTACTTCCTCATCGCGCTCTGGGGTCACAGTGCAACGGATGGCAAGAAGTCGCGGATTTACGCCGCGACCAAGTTCTTCATCTACACCCAGGCCAGCGGCCTGATCATGTTGGTGGCGATTCTCGGCCTGGTCTTCGTCAATTACAGTCAGAGTGGCGTGATCACCTTCGATTACACCCAGTTGCTCAAAGCTGAACTGCCGCCGACGAGCGAATACATCCTGATGCTCGGCTTCTTTATCGCCTTCGCCGTCAAGCTGCCAGTGGTGCCCTTCCACTCCTGGCTGCCGGATGCGCATGCGCAGGCGCCGACTGCCGGCTCTGTCGACCTCGCCGGTATTCTGCTGAAAACCGCGGCCTACGGCATGCTGCGCTTCGCCCTGCCACTGTTCCCGAATGCCTCGGCCGAGTTTGCCCCGTTTGCCATGACCCTGGGGCTGATCGGGGTTTTCTACGGCGCCATCCTGGCGTTCGCGCAAACCGACATCAAGCGCCTGGTCGCCTATTCCAGCGTCGCACACATGGGCTTTGTGCTGATCGGCATCTACTCCGGCAGCCAGTTGGCCCTGCAAGGTGTGGTGCTGCAGATGCTCGCCCACGGCCTGTCCGCGGCAGCACTGTTCATTATCTGCGGCCAGCTCTATGAGCGTACCCACACCCGTGACATGCGTGAGATGGGCGGCCTGTGGTCACGCATCGCCTACTTGCCAGGGGTCAGTCTGTTCTTCGCTGCCGCGTCATTGGGACTGCCGGCAACCGGTAACTTCCTTGGCGAATTCCTGATCCTGCTCGGTATCTTCAAGAGCGTGCCGTGGATCACCGTTATCGCCGCCCCTGGTCTGGTGTTCGCTTCGGTTTACTCGCTGATCATGATCCACCGTGCCTACTTCGGCCCGAGCAAGTCCGAGCAGGTACTGCGTGGCCTGAACGCTCGCGAGTTGCTCATGGTGATTGGCTTGGCCGTGTTGCTGATCCTGCTCGGGGTTTACCCGCAGCCGGTGCTCGATACCTCCGCCGCCACCATGCATGGCGTTCAGCAGTGGCTCGGCGCCGCTTTCACTCAACTCGCTTCGGCCCGGTAGTTGCGCTATGGAATTCACCACTCAACACTTCATCGCCCTTCTGCCACTATTGGTCGTCAGCGCCACCATCGTCGTCGTAATGCTGGCGATTGCCTGGCGCCGTAACCACTCGCAGACCTTCATTCTCTCGGTAGTCGGTCTCAACCTGGCATTGCTGTCGATCATCCCGGCACTCAAAGTGGCCCCGCTGGCAGTCACCGACCTGATGCAGGTGGATAACTTCGCCTGCTTCTACATGGCGCTGACCCTGGTCGCCACCTTGGCCTGTGTGACGCTGGCGCATGCCTATATGGGTGATGCGAAGATTGGCTATCCAGGTAACCGCGAAGAACTCTACCTGCTGATTCTGCTGGCTGCGGCAGGCGGCATGGTGCTGGTCAGCGCGCAGCATCTGGCTGGCCTGTTCATCGGCCTGGAACTGCTCTCGGTGCCCGTCTACGGCATGGTCGCCTACGCCTTCTTCGACAAGCGCTCGCTGGAAGCCGGCATCAAGTACATGGTGCTCTCAGCCGCCGGCTCCACGTTCCTGCTGTTCGGCATGGCGCTGTTGTATGCCGACGCCGGCAGCCTGAGTTTCGCCGGGATCGGCGCCAAGCTCGCGGCAACTGGTATGCAGAGCGCATTGGCCCAGATTGGCCTGGGCATGATGCTGGTCGGCCTGGCCTTCAAGCTCTCGCTGGTACCGTTCCACCTGTGGACACCGGACGTCTATGAGGGGGCTCCGGCACCGGTGGCAGCCTTCCTTGCCACCGCCAGCAAGATCGCGGTATTCGCGGTGCTGCTGCGGCTGTTCCAACTGTCTCCGGCGGCTAGCGGCGGCCTGCTGAACGATGCGCTGAGCGTGATCGCCATAGCCTCGATCCTGATCGGCAACCTGCTGGCCCTGATGCAGAACAACCTCAAACGACTGCTCGGTTACTCCTCCATCGCCCACTTCGGTTACCTGCTGATCGCCCTGATCGCCAGCAAAGGCCTGGCCGTCGAGGCGATTGGCGTTTACCTGGTGACCTACGTGCTGACCAGCCTCGGCGCCTTTGGTGTTATCACGCTGATGTCCACGCCTTTCAAGGGCCGCGATTGCGATGCCTTGTACGAGTACCGCGGGCTGTTCTGGCGTCGCCCGTACCTGACCGCAGTGCTGGCGGTGATGATGCTGTCATTGGCAGGTATTCCGCTGACTGCCGGCTTTATCGGCAAGTTCTACGTGATCGCCGTCGGCGTGCAATCGCAGCAGTGGTGGCTGCTCGGTTCTCTGGTGCTCGGCAGCGCCATAGGTGTCTTCTACTACCTGCGGGTGATGGTCACGCTGTTCCTGATCGAGCCCAACCTGCGTCGCCACGATGCGCCCTTCAACTGGGGTCAACGCACCGGCGGCATCATGCTCTTGGCTATCGCGCTGCTGGCATTCGTCCTTGGCTTGTACCCCCAGCCATTGCTGGATCTGGTGCAGCAAGCAGGCCTGATCGCCGCGGGCTAACCCCTTGCGTGACACAAGAAACCCGGCCAAGTGCCGGGTTTTTTGTTTGGCAACATGACATCGGTACGGCGGCCACCCGGCACAGGCTGAGGGTCAGCATGATGCCGACTCCGGCAATTACGGCGTTCACGGCCATCTCCAAACAAAGCGCTAGTGACGGCTAGCCAGCCGCACCCCAGAAAAATGAACGCAGACTCAGCCGGGAGCGCTCCGGGCTGTCCAAAATACTCCGTGCGAAATTTCGAGCAGACTGTGCATAATTATTGCCTGCATATCTGCCGCTCTAATAAACACCCAGGTAGCGCTCTATCGCTGCGCCAGATCGAGTCAAGAAAGGCTCCGATGCGCCGATATGAGTCTTGTAGTCCGACGAATAATAAGAAGGAACACCGCATGTTTCTCAACCGCCTCTCCATCCAGTGGAAAATCACCTTGCTCGCCGGTCTCTGTTTGCTGGCTATCGTGACCCTGCTGGTGGGCGCGTCGCTGTATCAATCCAAACGCAGTGCCGAGTTGGTCAAAGCATCCAGCTCGCGCATGCTCGAAGAGTCCGCACAATTACGCATGGCTGCCCGTGGGGAATCCCAGGCCTTACGCATCCAGCGTTACTTCATGGACTCTTACCAATACGGCAAAGGTTTTTCCCGGCAGGTGCTGTTCCTGAAGGATCAGGCTGAGAAACGCTTTCTGGATGCCTTCGACATGCGCGAGGACATGACCCGGCAAATCCGCAGCGCGCTGGAGGCTAACCCTGACTTGCTTGGCCTGTATGTGGTGTTTGAAGCCAACGCACTGGATGGCAAAGACGAACTCTTCGCTAATCAAGCCGAGCTGGGCAGCAATGATAAAGGCCGCTTTGCGCTGTATTGGTCACAGAGCACGCCCGGCAAGCTGGAGCCCGAGGTGCTGGACGAGAAGATGCTCAGCGACACCACCGCTGGCCCCAGCGGCGCCCCCTATAACGCTTGGTACACCTGCCCACGCGATACTCGTCAGGCCTGCGTACTCGATCCCTATCTGGATGAGGTCAACGGCCAGCAGACCCTGATGACCAGCATCGCCTTTCCGTTGGAAGTGAATGGCAAGGTGATCGGTGTACTCGGCGTCGACATCAGCCTGGCGAGCCTGCAGCAGATCAGCAGCAAGGCCAATCAAGAACTCTATGACGGCCAGGGACATGTCAGCATCATCAGCCCTGCCGGGCTACTCGCCGGCCACAGCCGCGACAGCAAACTGCTCGGTAAACCGCTGACTGCCGGCTACCCCGAACAAGGCGCCGAGCTGGTTCGTTTGACCAGCACCGGCCAAGCCGAGATGCTGCGCCAGGGTGCGATGTTGCGGGTGCTGCAACCGCTACTGCCGATTCCTGAATCCAAACCGTGGAGCGTTTTGCTCGAGGTGCCGCAACAAGTACTAGTCGGCCCGGCACGTCAGTTGGAAAGCGAATTGGACAGCCGCCGCACCGCAGACAGCTCAATGGCCTTGGCCATCGGCCTGCTCGCGGTGATCGCCGGCCTGCTGCTGATGTGGTTGACCGCTCGTGGCGTGATTAGGCCGATTCTCGGGGTGGCCGCCATGCTGAAAAATATCGCCACCGGCGAAGGCGACCTGACCCGCCGCCTGGAATATGCCAAGCAGGATGAACTGGGTGAACTGGCGGGATGGTTCAACCGCTTTCTCGACAAGCTGCAACCGATCATTGCCGACGTCAAACGCTCGGTGCAGGACGCCCGCGGCACAGCCGACCAATCCGCCGCGATTGCCAGCCAAACCAGTGCTGGCATGCAGCAGCAGTATCGCGAAGTCGATCAGGTGGCCACTGCCTTCCAAGAAATGAGCGCCACCGCCCAAGACGTCGCGCACAACGCCGCCCAGGCCGCCGAGGCCGCACGCAGCGCCGACGAAGCCAGCCGTGAAGGCCTTGGCGTGATCGACAAAACCACCTCGGCCATCGAACTGCTGGCCAGCGAAATGAACGTCGCCATGCAGGAAGTCGAAGGCTTGGCGAACAGCAGCCAGCAGATCGGTTCGGTGCTGGAGGTAATCCGCTCAATCGCCGAACAAACCAACCTGCTGGCCCTCAATGCCGCTATCGAAGCCGCCCGTGCCGGTGAGGCCGGGCGTGGCTTTGCCGTGGTGGCCGATGAAGTTCGCAACCTGGCCAAGCGCACCCAGGATTCGGTCGAGGAAATCCGTCAGGTCATCGAAGGCCTGCAAAATGGCACGCGTGAAGTGGTCAGCACTATGGGCAGTAGCCACCGCCAGGCGCAAAGCAGCGTTTCCCAGGTCGAGTTGGCCGTTACCGCTCTGCGGCGGATCAGTGATGCGGTAGGCGTGATCACCGACATGAACCTGCAAATCGCCAGCGCTGCCGAAGAGCAGAGCTCCGTCGCCGAGGAGATCAACCGCAACGTGGCCTCAATCCGCGACGTGACGGAATCAATCTCCGTGCAGGCCGATGAGTCGGCACAGGTCAGCCAATCGTTGAACCGCCTGGCCAACCATCAACAGAGTCTGATGGATCAGTTTCGCGTCTGAGCTGGCGCTATCCGAGCGCCAGACTGGCGCCTCCCTCCTTGCCGCGCAGGCTGGCCCCCGCTAGCCTGCGCGGACTTATTTTTTGAACTCGAAACGGAAGTCCGTAATGCTCAACTTCGCCATAGTCGCTGGCTCCAGCCGTAACAATAGCCAGTCCGGCAAAGTCGCACGCTTTCTCCAGCAGCGCTTGATCCGGCTGGAACAGACCACTGAAGACATTAGCAGCGTGATCGACCTCGGCCTCGTCCCACTGCCGCTATGGCCCAGTGAAGATAGCGGCCCTTGGAGCCTATACGCGCAGCAGCTGAAAGCTGCCGACGCGGTGATTATCATCGCCCCCGAGTGGAACGGCATGGCCTGCCCGGCGATCAAGAATTTCTTTATCTACGCCAGCAAAGCCGAACTGGCGCACAAGCCAGGTTTGCTGGTCGGTGTTTCTGCCGCCGTCGGCGGGGCATACCCGATCAGCGAATTACGTTCTTCCAGTTACAAGAATTGCCGCCTCTGCTACATCCCCGAACACCTGATCGTGCGGCATGTCGAGAAAGTCCTGAACAGCCCGGAAGCGGCCAGCGAAGACGAGCAGCGCCTGCACGCACGGATCGATTACGAGTTGGACGTCTTGGCGAAGTACAGCGCGGCGCTAAAGCCTGTGCGTGAGGCCATCGACATGACTAACCCGGCATTCGCCAACGGTATGTAACAAGCCCCGTAGGCAAGGAACACCCTGTAGGTTGGTGCGTAGGTTGGTGCTGAACCGAAGGCGATGCCCAACAACCGGCCTGCAAGGCCGGGCTTCTAAATATTGAGATCGAGCATTGGGAGTCGCAAGGCGCCTCCTTGTTGGGCATCACTGCGTTCAGCACCAACCTACGCACCAACCTACAGCGCAGATTCTCGGCTACGAGCGGGCCGTGATGGCAGTTCGATACTGACGCGTAAACCACCTAACGGGCTGCTCAGCAGCTGCAAGCGCCCGTTCCAAGCCTCAACGATATCGCGCACGATACCCAAGCCCAAGCCATGCCCGGCGACCTGTTCATCCAGTCGCGCGCCACGGCCAAGCACTGCTTCACGGTTGTCCGCCAGGATGCCGGGGCCATCGTCATCCACCCAAAGGCGAAAGCCCGAGGGCTCAACCGTGATACTCAGGCTCACCTCGGACTCGGCCCACTTGCAGGCGTTGTCCAACAGGTTGCCGAGTAGCTCCAGCAAATCCTCGCGATCCCACGGCAGACGCAAGCCGGGCGCGGCCTCCCAAGCCAGCTTGAGGTCGCGGTCATGAATCATTGCCAGCGTGGCGAACAGTCCCGGCAGCTCCTTGGCACAATCGAACTGCGCGCCAGGTAACGCTTCGCCCGCCAGCCGCGCCCGACCTAACTCTCGGCTCAAGCGTTGCTCGATCTGCGCCAACTGCTCGCGCAAGGTCGCCTGCAACTCGGGGTAGGCGTTCAACTCCTCACGGGAAGCCAGGCTGAGCAATACCGCCAACGGGGTTTTCAGTGCATGGCCGAGATTGCCAAGGGCATTGCGCGAGCGCGTCAAGGTGTCCTCGGTATGCGCTAACAGGTGGTTGATCTGTGCCACCAGCGGTTCAAGCTCCTGCGGTACCTGGCTATCCAATTGACCACGCTGACCTTGCTGGAGCTGGGCGATCTGCTGGCGCGCCTGCTCCAACGGGCGCAACGCGTTGCGTACGGTCAGCCGTTGTAACAGCAGAATCAGCACCAGCGCGCCCAAACCTAGGCCCAGACTGAGGTATTGCGCACGGCGAAAACTCGCCAGCACCGGGCTGTAGTCCTCGGCCACGCTGATCGACAACTGCTGCCCGAAGCGCCGGTAATCGCCGCGGTACACCAGCAACAACTGGCCACGCGGGCCATCTTCGAGATCGGCCTGCAAGCCTGGCGAATTCGCTCGTGCCAGTTCCAGATCCCACAGGGAGCGGGAACGCCACACCTCTTCAGCAAAGTCGATGCGGAAATAGTGCCCGGAAAACGGTCGCCGATAGCTCGGCGCCAGACGCTGCTCATCTAACTGGATGCCTTGCGGGCCACGCACCAGGGCGATCAGCAAGCTCTCCGCTTCAACGCGCAAGACCGCCTCGAGATAACGGCGCAGGCCCAGGTCGAATAGCCATAAACTGGTTTGCGCCAGCAGCAGGACGACCACCAGCAAGACGCTGATCAAGCCCAGGCTCAAGCGCCGCTGGATCGACCTCATCCGGCTTCTCCGGTGAAGCGGTAACCCTGGCCACGGCGCGTCTCAATCACCGCACGGCCAAGCTTGCGCCGCAGGTGATTGACGTGCACTTCAAGCACATTGGAGTCACGCTCGGTTTCGCCGTCATAGAGGTGTTCGGCCAGGTGGCTCTTTGACAGGATCTGCTGCGGATGCAGCATGAAATAACGCAGCAAACGGAACTCCGCCGCGGTCAGCTCAACCTCCACGCCATCACGGACGACACACTGGCGGCCTTCATCCAGTTGCAAGCCGGCGGCTTCCAACTGCGGCTGATTGGCCAAACCGTGGGAACGCCGCAACAGTGCCTGGATGCGCAGCTGCAACTCCTCGGGGTGGAAAGGCTTGGTCAGATAATCGTCGGCGCCAGCCTTGAGTCCCTCGATGCGCTCGGCCCAGGAACCCCGCGCGGTGAGGATCAGCACCGGGGTGGCCAGCCCGGCAAAGCGCCACTCGCGCAGCACTTCCAATCCTGGTTTACCTGGTAGGCCAAGATCGAGAATGATCAGGTCATAGGGTTCGCTGGCGCCCTGATAGACCGCGTCGCGGCCATCCGCCAGCCAATCCACGGCGTAGCCCTGACGGCCGAGGCCGGCGAGCAACTCGTCAGCCAGCGGTACATGGTCCTCCACTAACAACAGCCGCATCAGTCGTCTTCCTCGTCCTTCAGGATCCGCCCATCGCTGGCATCCAACTCCAACTCGCGAACCACACCGTCGGCGGTCAACAGTTCGATCTCATAAACGAAGACCTCGTCTTCCTCCTCCAACTCCGCCTCCAACAGCGTCGCCCCGGGATAGCGCCCCAAGGCTGGCTGCATCAAGTGTTCGAGCGGCTGGATGACACCCTCCTGCCGCAGGCGCAGGGCCTCGTCCTGATCCAGATTACGGGCTTGTGCCTCAAGGCTCAGAGCCAAGACCGCCGGGATCAGGACGATGATGCCGCTATAGCGGGTGAGCCATTTCATTAGTTGTCTTGATGATCCTTGAGGATTTGGCCGTTAGTAGCATCCAGCTCGACATCCCATTGCACACCTTGGGCGTCGCGCAGTTCTGCTTGGTAAACGTAGCTACCGTATTCCTGTTCCAGCTCGGTTTCTTCAACTGTGGCGCCTGGGTGCTTGGCAATCGCTGCCGCATTGAGCTTTTCAAAGGACAGGATGGTGCCGGCGTCACGCAGTTTCAGCGCCTCGTCCGGGCCCAGGTCACGGGCTTGGGCGATACCTGCAGCAAAGGCAAGGGCGGCAACGAGGAACAGGGTGGTAAATGTATTCATGGGGAATCTCCTTGAGCGATTGTTTACTTTCGATGGAGCCCAAGATACCTAGCCTGGCTTAACTCAAGCTGAATTTACCTGAAGCCTGGTGGCGCGCCTTCCTGACCAGCCTGTGCGTGTTGCCCAACCCCTGCGCACATCATTCATGTGCTGATTCATGCACTGAAGCGACTTGGTCTGACCGCGCGGGCCTCTATAATCGCTGCCTTGCGTGATGGAGGCCAGCATGAGCGCTATTCAAATCAAGTTTCCCGCCCTAACCCTGAAAGCCGGCCCACAGGCCTTTGCGCGTATCCGTGATACAGGTTTGCGCCCGGCAGACGTGGGTATTTTGCCGGGTGCGGCCGGCGGCCCGAAAGCGCTGGGTATTCAAGGCCTGGACTTGGCGCTGTTCGGGGACTGGCTGCCACGGGCACCCCGCGAGCGCGCACTGATTGGCGCCTCGATCGGTTCCTGGCGCTTCGCCAGCGCCTGCCTGCCGAACGCCGCGCAGGGCATCCGCCGCCTCGGTGAGCTGTACACCGAGCAGCGTTTCGCCAAGGGCGTGAGCATGGCCGAGGTGTCACGCAGCTGCAGCCGGATGCTCGACGAACTGCTCGATGGTCAGGACTCGCATATTCTCAGCAACCCGCACTACCGCCTGAATGTGATGGTGGTGAAGAGCCTCGGCTTGCTTGCCCATGATCGGCGTGGCGCACTTGGCCTGGGGTTGTCCTCGGTCATCGGCAACAATCTGCTCGGGCGCCCGCGCCTAGCCAAGCACTTCGAACGGGTGATTCTGCACGATGCCCGCTTGCCACCACCGCTGGCAGCACTCAACGACTTTCCCTCGCGCTACCTGCATCTGGACACCAGTAACCTGCGCCATGCCCTGCTGGCTTCCGGCTCCATCCCTATGGTGATGGAAGGTGTGCGCGACATCCCTGGTGCTGGCGCCGGGACTTATCGCGACGGCGGCCTGCTCGACTATCACCTTGACCTGCCTTACAGCGGCAGTGATGTGGTGCTCTACCCGCACTTCACCGACAAGGTCATCCCCGGTTGGTTCGACAAAGGCTTGCCTTGGCGCCGCGCCGATATCACCCGCCTGCAGAACGTGCTGCTACTCGCACCCTCGCGTGAATACCTGGCACGTCTGCCCCACGGCAAACTGCCCGATCGTAAGGATTTCAGCCGCTATCTGGGCGACGACGCCGGTCGCGAACGCTACTGGCACAAAGCGATGGATGAAAGCCGACGGCTCGGCGATGAGTTCCTCGAACTGGTGGATAACGATCGCCTCGACGCACAGCTGCAAGCACTCTAATTGAGCGTATCCCGCAAGCCGATTGAAGCGACGACAATCGCGCGCTAGGCTGCCGCGTGCGCAACCAGGGAGGGGCTCATGAAGCTTGCAGTAGCGGTAATCCACGGCATTGGCACGCAGCCTGATCTGCGCGATGCGGAAGGCCAACACACCTTCGCCCAAAACCTTATCGGCAGCCTGCGCCGGCGTCTCGGCGCCGAGGCGGAGCACGTTGCGTTCCAAAGCCTGTACTGGGCCAGCGTGCTGGATAAACGCGAACAGACCTACCTCGACATGCTCGCCAACGAACCGGTTAGTTGGCGCTGGTTGCGGCGTATCGTCACCCTGTTCCTCGGTGATGCCAGCGGTTACCGCAAAGTCAGCCAGGCCTACGACACCACCTACGAAGAAGTGCACCAGAGCCTTCGCCATGGTCTTAACGCGCTACGGGCAAAGGTTGGCCCAAGCACGCCATTGGTGGTGCTCGCGCACTCCCTCGGCGGGCATATTTTCTCCAACTTTGTCTGGGACCAGCAGAAACTCAACGCCACTCCGAGCTGCCCGCGCGACCCCTTCCTAGCCCTTGAGACACTGGCTGGACTGGTCACCTTCGGCTGCAACATCCCACTGTTCACCTTCGCCTACGACCCGGTGGTGCCGATCCGTTTTCCCGGTCACTGCCTGACGGGCCAAGTGCGCGAACAGGCTCGCTGGCTAAATCTCTATGCACCGGCCGATCCCCTCGGCTACCCGCTACGCCCACTACCGAACTACGCCGAAGTGGTGCTGGAGGACCGCGCCATGCCGGTCGGTCCCTGGTACAAAAGACACACACCGCTGAGCCATCTGGAGTATTGGGACGATGCCCGGTTTCATGCCTATGTGGCGGATTATCTGTGTCAGTTGCTACCTGCTTGCGCTGAGTGACACCACACACGCTGCGCTGAATGTACAAGCTCAAAGGGAGGTGAGTGCCCTTCTCGCCTTTGTCGAAAACAGTGGCTGCAGTTTTGTCCGCAACGGCAGCGAGCACAGCCCGCAGGAAGCACGCGCCCATTTGCAGAAGAAGTTGGAGTATCTGGAAAAGAAAGATCTGGTCGACTCTGCAGAAGACTTTATCGCCCGTTCGGCTACTGCAAGCAGCTTCAGCGGCCAGCCCTAAAGCGTGAATTGCGCCGGCAAAACGTAGCTGTCAGCCCCTGGCTCAAGCAAGAACGACAGCGATTACGGCAATCGCGGCCTTAAATAGCTCCGGCCTGCGCGTGCAGACCGGCGTTTTTTACTCGATGGCTTGGGCCCTAGGCTTCCAACTCCGCCGCCGGCCCAAAAAACTCATAATGGCACTGAGCATCCGGTATCCCTAGCCCACTCAAGTGCCGCTTCACCTGCGTCATAAAAGGCTTAGGACCCAGGAAGTAAGCATCCAGGTCGCGTTGCGCCGGCAGCCACTGATCAAGCAACTGCGGGGTCAGGATGCCGCTGGTCACGTGGTGATCCTCTGCACGCGGCTCGCTGTAACAGTAAAAGCGCTTCAACTGTGGATGCGCCGCCACCTTAGTCTCCAGCCAATCGCGAAACGCGTGGGCACCGCTGTGTCGTGCACAGTGGATGAAGTGGATCTCACGGCCACTGTCCAGCGCCTGTTCTAACATCGCCAGTGCCGGCGTGATGCCGACGCCAGCGGTGATCAGCGCCAACGGTTTGTCTGAAGGCCGCAAGACGAACGCACCGGCCGGCGGGAACAGATCAAGGGTATCGCCCTCTGCCAGGCGATCGTGCAGGAAATTCGAAACCCGGCCACCCACCTCACGTTTGACGCTGATCCGGTACTCACGCTGATTCGCGGCCGCAGACAAAGAGTAATTGCGACGCACCTCTTCACCGTCTAGTTCAAGGCGCAAGCCAATGTATTGGCCTGGCTCAAAACTCAGCAGCGTGCCGCCATCCACCGGCACCATGTAGAAGGACGTTATCTCCTCACTCTCTACGACCTTACGTGCCACACGGAATTGCCGCGCACCACGCCATCCTCCATCGGCGCTGGCATTATCGGCGTAGACTTGCTCCTCCGCGCCGATCAGCAAGCCTGCCAACTGTTGGTAAGCCGCGGCCCAAGCATCAATTACCTCATCGGTTGCCACCTCGGCGCCCAACACCTCGCGAATCGCACGCAACAGGCAACCGCCAACAATCGGGTAGTGCTCCGGCAATATCTGCAGAGACACATGCTTGCTCACGATTTGACCGACTAATGGGCCCAGTGCTTCCAAGCGAGCAATGTGTTTGGCATACATCAGCACTGCGTTAGCCAAGGCCCGCGACTGCGCACCACTAGCTTGGTGAGCCTGGTTGAACAGCGGGCGCACCTCTGGGTATTCGCTCAGCATGATTTTGTAGAAATGTGTGGTCAGGGCTTCGCCACCTGACTCCAGCAACGGGACAGTGGCTTTAATCAGAGCAGTCTGCGCGGCGCTTAGCATGAGTTCTCTCCTGAATCGTGTTAGGGTTTCTACACTTACAATCAGTATTCATGCCATATATTAAGCCTATGTTTTTCAATGACTTAACTTTAACAAGAGTCATAAAGACAGCAGCCAATCAGAGTCAAACAGACTCCACAAGGGTCAAAATGACCACAAATCCATTGCTTATTACCCTACTTCCTTTGGTTGCCGACCTCTCGCGCGAACTGCCCGAAGGCGAGCGCTACCGCCGTCTGCTCGGCTCCTTGCGTGAGTTACTGCCCTGCGACGCGACGGCATTGCTGCGGTTGGATGGCGAGCAATTAGTACCGCTGGCAGTAGACGGACTAAGTGCAGATACCCTTGGCCGGCGCTTCAAAGTGGCAGAACACCCGCGCTTGCAGGCTTTGTTGGATAATCCCCGCCCAACCCACTTTGCCGCCGACTGCGTGCTACCCGACCCTTACGACGGCCTAGTCGAGGGGCATCATGGCCATCTTGAAGTCCATGATTGTCTCGGTTGCCCGCTCTATCTCGACGAGCGGCCTTGGGGAGTATTGACCCTTGATGCGCTCAACCCGGAGCGCTTCGGCCCCGCCGATCTGGATACCCTCGAGGCTTTCGCCAGCCTCGCCGCCGCTACAGTCAAAGCGAGCGAACGCATACACACCTTGACCCGCCGAGCCGAAGATCAACATCAGTTAGCCGAGGCCTATAAACAGGCTGCCGGTCAGCTACGCCCACGCGAGATGATTGGCCAGAGCCTCGCGCATAAGCGCTTACTTGAAGAAATCGCACTGGTCGGCAACAGTGAACTGAGCGTACTGATTAGCGGAGAAACCGGTGTCGGCAAGGAGTTGGTCGCTCAAGCCATTCATGCTCAGTCTGCCCGCGCGCAGTCACCACTGATCAGCCTCAACTGTGCAGCCTTGCCGGAAACCCTGGTGGAGAGTGAGCTGTTCGGCCATGTCCGCGGCGCGTTTTCCGGCGCTGTCAGTGAACGACGCGGCAAGTTCGAACTTGCTGATGGCGGCACTCTATTTCTCGATGAGCTAGGCGAGCTACCGTTGCCCATACAAGCCAAACTACTGCGCGTCCTGCAAAGCGGGCACTTGCAGCGGGTTGGCTCGGATCGTGAGCACCAAGTGAATGTCCGCGTGCTCGCCGCCACTAACCGTGATCTCGCGGAAGAGGTAAGAGTCGGGCGCTTCCGCGCCGATCTCTATCACCGACTCAGCGTTTATCCGCTTCGAGTCCCACCGCTGCGCGAGCGTGGGCGCGACGTTATTTTACTAGCGGGCTATTTTCTCGAAGAGAACCGTCCACGTCTGGGCCTGCGCAGCCTTCGCCTAGCGCCAGACGCACTGGCAGCCCTAGTAGGCTACCAGTGGCCAGGGAACGTACGCGAGCTTGAACATTTGATCGGCCGAGCCTCCCTCAAGGCATTAGCAGCGTGCCCCGAACGCCCACGAATCCTCAGTCTTCATGCAATCGACCTAGAGCTGCCGCAGAGCATCCAAACGAGCGCCGAGGTCATAACTGAACAGCACCAGACTCCAAGCCAGCTAGACACGGGCGACCTGCGCCAAGCGCTAGACAATTATCAGCGTCTCTTAATTAGCGATTGCCTAGCGCGCCACCAAGGCAGCTGGGCCGCTGCAGCCCGCGAACTGGGGCTGGATCGCGCGAATCTGAACCGGCTCGCCAGGCGGTTAGCGCTCAAGTAACTCGCTGGCCGCGGCCAACCAGACCCCCCTTCCTCCTTGCTGACTTCAAGGACAGCTCTGCAGCGGGTAAAGCCGCGGTAGAACTGTTAAACTTGCCTCCTATTTTTCGTACCTTTGCAGAGCGCAACACCGTGGAACTGTTTAAAGAATTCATGTTCGAAGCGGCTCATCGCCTCCCCCATGTGCCGGAAGGCCATAAATGTGGCCGCCTACACGGCCATTCGTTTCGTGTAGCCATTTACATTGAGGGCGAAGTCGATCCCTATACCGGCTGGATTCGTGACTTCTCCGAGATCAAAGCGATCTTCAAGCCGCTTTACGAGCAGCTTGACCACAACTACCTGAACGATATCCCCGGCCTGGAAAACCCCACCAGCGAAGTCCTCTCCAAGTGGATTTGGCAACAGCTCAAGCCCTTGCTACCAGAGCTCTCGCGTGTCCGCATACATGAGACCTGTACCAGCGGCTGCGAATACCGCGGCGACTGACCTGTCAGCCGATATGAAAAAGCCACCGGAAGGTGGCTTTTTATTGCATGCAATTTATCGCATGGACTGGCACCTTAAGCGTAAGCGATCCATAAACCCCACCTTTTAAGGGATGGGCTTTCTATTTACCGTGGCATTTCTGGCGTGCAGTTCCACGGGAGTAAGGTTTCGTAATGCTCTACCGAGGTGGCCTGTGGCAAGCGCTCGAGTACGTGGCGCAGCCACGTATAAGGCTCTTGGCCGTTGGCTTTGGCGGTTTCCACCAGGCTGTAGAGTTGGGCGCTGGCGGTCGCACCCCTGGGGGTGTCACTGAACAACCAGTTCTTGCGGCCGATGACGAAGGGCCGGATGGCGCGCTCGGCGGCGTTATTATCGATGGGCAGATGTCCGGCTTCGACGTAGCGTTCGAGCTTGCTCCAGTTGCTGGCCAAGTAGTTGACCGCTTTGCCCAAGGCATTGTGCGCGGTGACCTGCGGCTGGGTTTTCTCCAGCCAGCTTTTGAGTTGCTCCAGTACTGGCAGGCTGTGTTGCTGACGACCAGCCAGTCGCTGGTCATCACCGACCTCTTTGAGGTCGCGTTCGATGCTGTACAGCTGGTTGATCAGGTTCAGCGCGATATCGGCCCGACCGGTCTTGCCTTTGGGTTGTACTTTTTGCGCCTCGACGAACTTGCGCCGTGCATGGGCCCAGCAGCCCAAACGCTCGACACCCGGTTGCGCACCCAAAGCGTTATACCCGGCGTAGTCATCGCTCATCAGGTAGCCGCGATAACCTTCGAGCAGGCGCGACGGCACCTCCTGCGCTCGGCTGGTCGAGTAGTCAAACAGGATCACCGGTTTATCTGGCGGTCCACCGGTTTGCACCCACATCCAGGATTGGCTAGTCGGGTCTCGATCAGGTTCTTTCAGCACCTGCACCCGCGTTTCATCGCAGTGGATGACAGGGCTTGCCAGCAACCGATCGCGCATCAGGTTGAGCAGCGGTTGCAGGTGCTCACCGCACTGGATAACCCAGCGCGCCAGGGTGTGCCGCGGGATATCGACACCGTGACGGCCCAGGACTTTTTCGAACCGGTGCAGCGGCAAGCCGTCGACGTATTTGGTGGTCAGCAGCATCGCCAACACGCTGGGGCTGGCCAGGCTTTTTTCGATCAGCTGTGCCGGTTTGTCAGCGGTGACCGGTGCAGCTTCGCAGTCGCGGCAAGCGTAAACCTTGCGGATGTGTTTGATCACGCGGATCTGCATCGGCACGATCTCCAGCTGTTCGCTGACTTCTTCGCCGATGCTGTGCTTGCGGCAACCGCAGGCACAGGTCAGTTCATGCTCGGGCAGTTCGTGGACGACTTCGACGCGCGGCAGATCGGCAGGTAACGGCTTGCGCTTGCCACGGCGTGTGGCTGGAGTAACGACTTCCTCTTCACCAGTCTCGTCGGTGACCGGCATGGCGACACTTTCCGCTTCGTTGAAAAGGGCCAACTGTGGAGTGGCTGAGTCAACTGACTGCTCGGATTTACGTCCGAACAAGCGTTGGCGAAGCAACTTGATCTGCTCTTTCAGATCGACTATCTGAACTTGAAAAGCCTGAGCAACTTCTGCCTGACGGCCAAGTGCGTATTTCGGCCCACCGTGACCGGCCATTTCGCTAACGCGTGACCGCTCATTTCGCTATCAACGTGACCGATTTCCAGCCTGTTCCGAAACAGGCGGTCACGACTTAGCGAAACCGTCGGTCACGGCTTAGCGAAATCCTTCCACCCCGTTGCGCATGACCTGACGCGACCGTCACCCTCGCCCGATTTTGGGGAGTGGAGGAATGGCGGCGCAGCGAGTAGCCATGCGTAATATCAAAGAATGTCTGCGCCTCAAGTTTGAGGGAGGCCTCTCTCACGAGAAGATCGCCCGGGCCTTGCAACTGTCCAAGGGCGTCGTCAGCAAGTACGTCACGGCGGCCAGCGAGACAGGCCTGGAGTGGCCGGCGCTGGCCGCGCTGGATGAGATCGCTCTGGCGGCAGCACTGTTGCCAGCTGCCAAAGTGCGCCAGACTCGCGGCGAGCGGGTGCTGCCGGATCTGATCACTATCCACCGCGAACTCCGCCGCAAGGGCGTCACCCTGCAACTGCTGTGGGAGGAGTACGTCGCCGCCCATCCCGAGCAGCCGACCTACCGCTATACCCAGTTCGTCGAGCACTACCGCCGCTACGCCAGCACCCTCAAACGCTCGATGCGTCAACAGCACCGGGCCGGCGAGAAGCTGTTCATCGACTACGCCGGCCCGACGCTGCCGGTGATCGACCCGGCCACCGGCGAGATCAGCCGGGCGCATATCTTCGTCGCGGCGCTGGGGGCCTCGAACTACACCTATGCCTGCGCCACGCCCGGTGAAACCCAGGTGGACTGGCTGACCGCGCTGGGCCAGGCGTTCGGCTACTTTGGCGGCGTCACCGAGATGATCGTGCCCGACAACCCTCGAGCCCTGATCGCCCATCCCGATCGCTACGAGCCGGGCTTGAACCGCGCCGCGCTGGAGTGTGCCCGGCATTACGACAGCGTGATGCTGCCGGCGCGGCCGCGTAAGCCGCAGGACAAAGCCAAGGCCGAGGTGGCGGTGCAGGTCGTCGAACGCTGGATCATGGCGCGGCTGCGGCACCAGCAGTTCTTCAGCCTGCACGCGCTTAACCAGGCGATTGCCGAGTTGCTGGAGGACTTGAACCAGCGCCCGTTCAAGAAGCTCGATGGCTGCCGCCGGGAGTGGTTCGAGCGGCTCGATCAGCCGGTGCTGCGGCCGCTGCCGCTGCATCCCTACGAGGTGGTGACCTTCAAGCGCTGCAAGGTCAACATCGACTACCACATCGAGGTGAACGGCGGCTTCTACAGCGTGCCCTCGGCCCTAGCCCGACAGAGCGTCGACGTGCGGCTGAGCGCGCATAGCGTGGAGATCCTGCACGGCAGCCGGCGGGTCGCCAGCCACCTGCGGCTTCCGCGGCGCGGCGCCTACAGCACCCAGAGCGAACACATGCCGGCCTCGCACAAGGCGCACCGCGAGTGGACGCCGCAGCGCCTGCTCGACTGGGGCGAGCGGATCGGCCCGTCCACTCGGCAGATCGTCGAGCACCAACTGACCCACAAACCGCACCCGGAGATGGGCTACCGAGCCTGCCTGGGCCTGCTCTCGCTGGCGCGCCAGTACGGTAATGCGCGCCTGGAGGCGGCGGCCAGCCGCGCCGTGCAACTGCGGGCACTCAACGGCCGCAGCGTGCGCAACCTGCTCAAGCAAGGGCTCGACCAGCAACCACTGCCCAAGCCCGCGACGCCGGCAGCGCCGCCCAGCAGCCACGAGAACGTCCGTGGCGCCGATTACTACACCCAAGAGGAGTTGTTCGATGATGACCCAACACACCCTGAGCCAGTTGCACCACCTGCGGCTCAACGGCATGGCCCGAGCGCTGGAAGAGCAGTGGACGCTGCCGGCCAGCCACAGCTTGAGCTTCGATGAACGCCTGGGCCTGCTGCTCGACCGCGAACTGGCCTGGCGTGACAACAAGCGCCTGGAGCGGCTGCGCAAACAGGCCAAGCTCAAGTACAGCAGTGCCTGCCTGGAAGACCTCGATCGCCGCCGTGGCCGCACGCTGGACGAGCGCCTGATCGCGACCCTGGCCAGTGGCGAGTGGCTCCGCCAACAGCACAACCTGCTGCTGACCGGCCCGACCGGCGTCGGCAAGACCTGGCTCGCCTGCGCGCTGGGCTACCAGGCCTGCCGCCAGGGCTACAGCGCGCTGTACCTGCGCACCCCGCGCCTGCTGGAACAACTGCGCATCGCCCACGGCGACGGTAGCTTCGGGCGCACCCTGCAACAACTGGCCAAGGTCGAGGTGCTGATTTTGGACGACTGGGGCCTTGCTCCGCTGGAGGAAAATGCCCGGCATGACCTGCTGGAAGTGATCGATGACCGCGCCGGCAGCCGCTCCACCATCCTGACCAGCCAGCTTCCCGTCGAGCACTGGCATGGCTGGATCAATGACCCCACGCTGGCCGACGCCTTGCTCGATCGCCTGGTGCACAACGCCTATCGAATCGTGATGAAAGGCGAGTCACTGCGGCGGAAAAACACGGAGGAAGAAGCCGCATCGTGACCGATGCGACTACAATCCAAAACCCGCACAACCGGGGTGAAAACACCGGTCACGAGTTAGCGAAATGAGCGGTCACGTTCACCGAAATCCGCAGCCAAGCGCTTCAAGCAGCATTTGCTTGAGCAGCACGGGGTCATCAGGGAGGTTTTCGGGCATCAAATTCATGCCCGGATTATACCCAACTACGCGACAAATCTAGGCGTCAGAACCTGATGCGGACGGTTGCGCCAGAGATCAAAGCCGTCCAGCAACCAATTCAACTCCTGAGCCGTCAGCACGATAGCTTCGTCACGGGGCTCGGGCGAAGTTTTGAAGCGTTCGGACTCGAGGCGCTTGAGCCACAGGCAGAAACCGTTGCGTTCCCAATACAATATCTTCACTCGGTTGCGAGTTTTGTTGAGGAAGACAAATAGCACCGGGTCGAACACCGCCACCTTGATATCCAACTCAACCAGAGCAGCCAGTCCGTCGATGGACTTTCGGAAATCCACCGGCTTGGGGTAGAGGTAGACTTTTTCGACCTTGGCGTCGGGACGCATCATGGCGGCTACTCCTGAAAATAATCGGGAGCATAGCTTCGTCAGTGGAGCCTACTTTTTGTAGGTGGGGTTTATGGAGCGCTTACCCTATCGACCTCCGCGTGTTCAGGCCACCCCCACGGGGCGCCCGGCCTGACGCAGCGCTGCGCTGCTTTTCCGGCGCACAAAGACAAACCCCCCACTCGCTTGCGCGACTGGGGGGTTTGGAATTTAAGCTTGACGATGACCTACTCTCACATGGGGAGACCCCACACTACCATCGGCGATGCGTCGTTTCACTACTGAGTTCGGGATGGGATCAGGTGGTTCCAACGCTCTATGGTCGTCAAGCAATTCGGCTGGAGTGTCGCTGACGCGCTACTCCTAATTGGGTCTGTGATAGACAGTCTTGCGCGAGTTTGACGAACTTTCGGTCTCGTCTTCACACTCATCAATTCGCCGTTAAGCAAATTGCTTGGGTGTTATATGGTCAAGCCTCACGGGCAATTAGTATGGGTTAGCTCAACGCCTCACAGCGCTTACACACCCCACCTATCAACGTCGTAGTCTTCGACGGCCCTTTAGGGAACTCAAGGTTCCAGTGAGATCTCATCTTGAGGCTAGTTTCCCGCTTAGATGCTTTCAGCGGTTATCTATTCCGAACATAGCTACCCGGCGATGCCACTGGCGTGACAACCGGAACACCAGAGGTTCGTCCACTCCGGTCCTCTCGTACTAGGAGCAGCCCCTCTCAAATCTCAAACGTCCACGGCAGATAGGGACCGAACTGTCTCACGACGTTCTAAACCCAGCTCGCGTACCACTTTAAATGGCGAACAGCCATACCCTTGGGACCGGCTTCAGCCCCAGGATGTGATGAGCCGACATCGAGGTGCCAAACACCGCCGTCGATATGAACTCTTGGGCGGTATCAGCCTGTTATCCCCGGAGTACCTTTTATCCGTTGAGCGATGGCCCTTCCATACAGAACCACCGGATCACTAAGACCTACTTTCGTACCTGCTCGACGTGTCTGTCTCGCAGT